>JAGQUE010000065.1 GCA_020438665.1 Nocardioidaceae bacterium
TTGGCCTTGTCGAGGAAACCCATCGGATGCCTCCGCATGATGCTGGTGGGACGGGGGCGTCCGCCCCTCGGTCCGGAGTCTAGGGAGACCACGCACCCGCCGTACACCGTGGGTCCGGTGTGAGTAGTGTCCGGTCCAGACGACCCACGCACGAGAGGACGACAGCACCCATGCCCATCCACGGTTCGCTGTTCACCGACTTCGCGGAGAACCCGACCCAGGACCCCTTCGCCCTGCAGAACAAGAAGCTGCTCAAGATCAACATGGGCTACGGCGAGGTCTGGGCCAAGACCGGCTCGATGGTGGCCTATCAAGGTGATGTCCGATTCGAGAACACCGGCAGCGGCGGTCTCGACAAGCTCGTCAAGAGCAAGCTCACCGGTGAGGGCGTCGACATGATGCGCTGCACCGGCCAGGGCGAGCTGTTCGTGGCCAACCTGGCCGAGGAGATCCAGGTCTTCTACCTCGAGAACGACCGGGTCTCCGTCAACGGCGCCAACGTGCTGGCGTTCAGCGGCTCGATCTCCTGGGACATCCACCGGATCCAGGCGCGTGGCGGCATGATGGCCGGCGGACTGTGGAACGTCGTCCTCAGCGGCACCGGCTATGTCGCGATCACCACCGATGGCGACCCGGTCGCCTTCGACGTCGCCAGCGCGCCGACGTTCGCCGACGCCCAGGCCGTCGTGATGTGGACCAGTGGCGTCACCATGGACCTGCGCGTCGACACCGGCGGCCTGAAGTCCCTGGTCCGCGGCGGCACCGGCGAGATGCTCCAGATGGCCTTCGGCGGTCAAGGACACGTCCTCGTCCAGCCCTCCGAGAGCGTCGTCACCGGCGGTCACCAGGAGGCCTCGGGCGGCGGCAGCGGCGGCTTCCTCGGCGGTCTCCTGCAGTAACTGCCCCCGAGGTGCCCGGTCCTGCCCCCCGAGGTGCCCCGTCCTGCCCCCCGAGGTGCCCGGTTCGGTCCGCCGAAGTGCCCGGTCCTGCCCCCCGAGGTGTCCGGTCCTGCCCTCAGTGACCCGGTGTGAACGCGATCGGGAACCGCAGCGCGCCGGTGTTGCCCGACACCGGGAGCCAGTCGCCGGGCCCGTCCGGCCGGGCGTCCGGCAGCCGCCGGGCGAGCAGCGGCAACGCGACCGCCATGTCGGTGCGGGCCACGAAGTGACCGAGGCAGTGATGTGCCCCGGCACCGAAGCCGAGGTGGGGCGGCCGTTCCTGGGTGATGTCGAACGACGTGTCGGGCATCGCCAGCGGGTCGGTGCCGGCGGCGTACGACAGCACCTGGACCACGCCACCGCGCGGGATGTGGAGCCCACGGAGGTCGACGTTCTCGAGGGCCTCGCGGGTGACCCAGGTGACCGTCGGGTTGACCCGCATCACCTCCTCGACCGCCCGGCCGCCGAGGTCCGGGCGCTCGCCGAGGAGGCGCCACTGGTCGGGGTGACGCAGGAGCGTCTGAAGTGCGAGCCCCAGCTGGTTGCGCGTGGTCTCCATCCCGGCGAAGGCGAGGAAGACCAGCCCGACGCCGAGCTCGCGTCGGCTCAGCCGACCGTCCTGCTCCTGGGCCGTCAACAGCGTCGTGACGAGATCATCGCCTCTCACACCCACGTCGAGCTCCCGGGAGCGCTGCTCGATGAGGTCGTCGACATAGCCATAGAGGCCGGCGAGCGCCGCCTCGATGCGCGGGAGGTCGTCCTTGATGCGGATGCCGAAGGCCTTGCCGAGGTCGTCGGCCCAATGGGCGACCTGCCGCCAGTTGTCCTCGGGGAGGCCGATGAGGACACACAGGATGCGTGCGGCATAGGGCTCGGCGAACTCCGCGATGAACTCGACCCGGCCGTGAGGAGCGAAACCGTCGACCAGCTCGTCGGCCAGCGCCTGGAACCGCGGCCGCATCGCCGCGATCGTCTTGCTGCGGAAGGCGGGCTGCAGCAGCCGGCGCAGTCGCAGGTGATCGTCCCCTTCGAGGCTGAGCAGGACCTCCTGCCACCAGTCGGAGAACATGCCGGAGTGGATGCCGTTCTGAGCCGGCCACTGGGCGTTGCCCTGGCGGAAGCGGCGGTCCTTGAGGAGCGCCGCCCCCTCCTCATAGCGCAGCACCGCCCAGCCGTACGACGTCTCGACGTACCAGTCCTCCTCGCGGGCGAGGCGCACCTCCTCGGAGGTGACGTCGAACGCCGGGTCGGCCAGCGGCAGGAACCGCGCCATCAGTCAGCCCCGCCCCGCACCATCCGGACCTCCCACGCGCCGAGGCCGGCGTACCACTCCCGGGCGCCGTCGGCGACGAACCCGTTGCGCGCATAGAACGCCCGGGCACGGGCGTTGTCCTCCAGCACCCACAGGCTCGCGGGCTTGCCGCCGAGCACGGCCTCCAGGAGCGCTTGGGCGACGCCGGAGCCATACCAGTACTCGCGCACATAGACGGCATAGAGCTCATCGGGGACCGGAGGCTCGGGGTCGCGGGACGGTCCGGCGGCGGCGAACCCGATGATCTCGCCGTCGATCTCCGCCAGGATGCGCGGCGACCCCGACTCCAGGTGCTGCTGCCACGACGACAGCCATCGGCCGACGTCGGCGAGCCGGGCCGACAGGAGGGTGGGGTCGCCGATGTCGGCGTAGGCCTCGCGCCAGCAGTTGCGGTGCATGGCCGCACCCGCCGGGGCATCGGCCGGGACGGCGTTGCGCAGGGTCACCGTGTAGTCGCTCATGGTCACCCCAGCATGGTCCACAGGGCCAGACCGGCGATCACCAGCCCGGAGACCACGCCGGTGACGACATGACCACGCGGGCTGGTCACGAACCGGCCCAGCGCGGCGCCGCCCCCCGCGAGCGTGAGCTGCCACGACGCGGAGGCCGCGAAGGCGGCCAGCACGAACGCGGCGCCCTGCAGTGGCGTCGACACGAGCCCCTGGTTGCCGAGCACGACGGCTGCGAAATAGACGACCGTGGCGGGGTTGACCGCCGTCAGCCCCAGGAAGAGCAGGTAGGCCGACCGCGGCGTCATGGGCTTGGCGTCGCGCCGCTGCTCGGGGGTGGACCGCAGCGTCTGTCGGACGGTCACGACGGCGACGCCGAGCAGCACGATCCCCGAGACGACCTTGAGCGGCTCGGCGATGGGCGCGATCGCGGCCGACAGCGCCGCACCGCCGAGGACGGCGGCCGTGGCATAGATCCCGTCGATGCTGGCGACGCCGAGCGCCGCGGCGGATCCGACGCGGAAGGAGGTCCGTGCCGTCAGCGTCACCAGGAAGGCTGCGATGGCTCCAACGGGAATGGCGATGGCCCACCCGGTGACAAGACCGGACACCACCACCTCGAGCACCCAGGGATTGTGGCAGGTCAGCGCCTCGGGGCCGAGGCATATTCCGCGGCGCGGCTAGTCTTCGACGCATGCGGCTCACCAAGTTCGGCCATGCGTGCGTGCGGATCGAACAGGACGGCCAGGCGGTCGTGCTCGACCCGGGGATGTTCACCGACCCGGGCGCCGTCGACGGCGCCACCGCGATCCTGGTGACCCACCTGCACCCCGACCACCTCGACCTCGGCAACCTGCGGGCCTGTGACGCCCCGGTCTTCACCACCGACGAGGTGGCCCGCGAGATCCGCGAGCAGGCGCCCGATCTGGCGGAGCGGGTCACCGTCGTAGCGCCCGGCCAGGAGTTCGACGCCGGCCTGCCGGTGCGGGCGGTGGGCGAGCTGCACGCCGTCATCCACCCCGACCTGCCGCGGGTGCACAACAGCGGCTATCTCGTCACGGCGGGCGACCTCACGGTCTTCCACCCCGGTGACGCGCTGACCCCGCCCGACCAGCCCGTCGACGTACTCCTCGTCGTCGTGTCGGCGCCGTGGCTGCGGGCGGCCGAGGCCGTCGACTTCGCCCGCCTCGTCGGCGCTCCCCGCAACGTCGCGATCCACGACCGCGTCTATTCCGACGCCGGCCTGGCCATCGTCGATGGCCACCTCACGCGCCTGCTGCCCGAGTCGCAGTCCTATGTCCGGCTCGCCGACGGCGCCGATCTGGGCTGATCCTCCCTCCCACAGCCTCCGGCGCAGCCACAATGGGACCCATGCGTGCAGGCCTCGTGGCGATGTCGGTGACCCTGGCTGCTGGTGCGGCCCTCCTCGTGGTGCCGCCCATCGCGGCACGGCCGGTCCGACCGGCCCCGCCAGCACTGCCGGCCGGGCCGGTCGGCACGCCGGCCAAGGCGGGCGGCATCCACACGATCGGCGGCTGCGCGATCTTCCCCGCGGACAACCCCTGGAACACGCGCATCGACGGCCTGCCCGTGGCGAGCAACTCCGACGCCATCATCGACCGACAGGCGGCGGGCAGTGACATCCACCTCGACCTCGGGACGACCGAGAGCTTCTATGGCATGCCCGTGACCGTGGTCGGCCGGACCCAGGCGCTGTTCCGGCTCCGGTTCGGCGTCGAGGGCGAGAACTACGCCGACGAGAGCGACAAGGGCCCGGTGCCGATCCCGCGCAAGGCGCACATCGAGGGGTGGCGCAAGTCCCGTCCCAACCCACCCGGCGGCGACCGCCACGTCGTCGTGGTCCGCCGCGGCAGCTGCGACCTGACCGAGCTCTACAAGGCCAAGCGGATGAAGAACAAGGCCGGCGACTTCACCGGCTGGCGCGCCTCCTCGGCCGCACGCTGGGACCTGTCGTCCAACGCCCTGCGCCCGAAGTACTGGACGTCCGCTGACGCCGCCGGCCTGCCGATCCTGCCCGGTCTGCTCGACTACGACGAAGCCGTCACCGGGACCATCACCCACGCCCTGCGCTTCACGCTGCCGGTCGCGCGCAACGCGTTCACCGCTCCGGCCCGCCACTGCGGCAGCACCAGCGGCAAGAACCTGCCCTCCTATGGCATGCGCTTCCGGCTCAAGGCCGGGTTCGACGAGAGTGTCTACACCGGGGCCGCCAAGGCGGTCGTGGTGGCGATGAAGCAGTACGGGCTGATGTTCGCCGACCAGGGCTCGGCCATGTACGTCACCGGGATGACCGACCCGCGCTGGTCCGCCGTCCTCGACCAGTTCCGCGCCCACCCGATCGACGGGTCGCGGTTCGAGGTCGTCGATCCCGGCCCCATCACCGTCTGCCGCTGACCATCGCCGAGTCGTCACAAGATGTGACGGTTCGGCGGGAAACGAGGCGGGTCAGGGGATCAGGCGCCGGCGAGGGAGTCGCGGACGGGCACGAACTTGGCCTGGGACTCCGCCAGCTCGGCCTCGGGGTGGGAGTCGGCGACGATGCCACAGCCCGCGAACAGCCGGACGGTCGAACCGGCGAGCTCCGCCGAGCGCAGCGCGATCGCCCACTCACCGTCGCCGCTGGCGTCCATCCAGCCCACTGGGCCGGCGTAGCGGCCGCGGTCCATGCCCTCGATCTCGTCGATGAGCGCCGTGGCGACCGCGGTCGGTGTGCCGCCGACGGCCGCCGACGGGTGGAGGGCGGACGCCAGCGCCAGCGACGAGCCGGTCGCCGCATCGTGGACGACGCCGGCGACATCGGTGGCCAGATGCATGACGTTGGGCAGGTGGAGGACGAACGGCGCCTCGGGCACGTTCATCGACGAGCAGTAGGGGTCGAGCGCGTCGGCCACCGACCGGACGGCGTACTCGTGCTCCTCGAGGTCCTTCGAGGAGCGGGCGAGGTGACCGGCCAGCGCGAGGTCGTGGTCGTCGTCGCCCGTACGGCGGATGGTGCCGGCCAGCACGCGCGACGTGAGCAGACCGCGCTCCCTGCGGACGAGCATCTCGGGTGTCGCCCCGAACATGCCGTCGACGTGGAAGGTCCAGCAGGAGGGATAGTCGGCCGCGAGCCGGTGCAGCGGCCACCGCACGTCGATCGGGGCGGACGCCGTGGCGACCAGGTCGCGGGCGAGGACGACCTTCTCCAGGTCGCCGGAGCTGATCCGCGACACCGCCTCGGCCACGACCGTCATCCACTGCTCGCCGTTGAGGGCGCCGTCACCGAAGACGACATCGGCGGGCGGCTCTGGCCGGTCGGTGGCGGCGATCTCGGGCGCGGGCTCGGTGGTGGCGCCGATGGTGGTCACCCAGGCGCGGTCACCGCGCCGACCGACGACCACGCGCGGGATGAGGAGCACGGAGTCCCCGGGTTCGTCGGCGAAGGCGAAGGACCCGAACGCCACCAGCCCGGTGCCGGGCTCCTGGACGTCGTCGCGGACCTCGGCGCGGCCCACCACCTCGGTCCACCACTTGTCGGCGTCGGCGAAGCGGGTGGCCGACCGGGTGCGCAGCTGTGCGGCCACGCCCCACCCGACGAGGCCCTCGCCGCGGCGCAGCCAGGTGATCGGCTCGTCGCGGGGCAGCAGGGACGTCAGCGGGAGCTCGCGAGAGAGCTCGACCGGGACGGTGGCGACCACGAGGCGGGTCACCGGCCAGTCGGCCGCCTGCGAGGTCGTCACGAGCCCGAAGAATACGCGGGGTGACCCAGCGGACACACATCGCCACGGCCGCCGGGGCCGGGGGGCCGAGACCCGGGTCACGCGGAGTCACGAGGACCAGTAGACGACGACCTTGTCACCGATGTGCACCTGGGAGAACAGCCACTTGACGCCGTCGTAGTCCCGGATGTTCACACAGCCGTGGGAGGCGCCGTTGTAGCCGACCGCCGCGAAGTCCGACGAGTAGTGCACGGCCTGGCCGCCGGAGAAGAACATCGCGAAGGGCATCGAGGAGCCATAGAGGCGCGACACGTGGTCCGCGTCCATGCTGTAGACGCTGAAGACGCCCTCCCGGGTCGGAGTGTTGCTGATCGTCGACCCGAACCGTGCGTCGAGCGTCTGGACGACGTGACCGTCGATCACCCAGCGCAGGGTTCGACTGGCCTTGTCGATGCACAGCACCCGGCCGGACAAGCAGCGCGAGTCGAGGGCGCCCGGCTCGGGCTGGATGTTGTACATCGCTTCGTGGCTGGGCGTGCTGGTCATCGCGACCAGCCGGTCCATGGTCTCCCGGTCGACCGACCCGGTGACCGGGATCTCGCGCTTGGCCTGGAAGCCCCTGACCGCCTTGACGGTGGCGGCGTCGTAGGAGCCGGTGACGTCGCCGTAGTACCAGGCGATCTCCTTGAGCCTGGCCTGGAGGGCGCGCACCTTGTCGCCGCGGTCGCCGGACCCGAGCAGCGGCGCGGGGGTCGGTGGCTCGGTCGGCGACGGGCTCGGGGAGTCGGTCGCGGGCGTCGGGGACGCCGGCGTCGGGTCCGGGGACGCGCTGCTCGGGGCGGGCGGCGCAGGCGTGGCCTCGGCCGCGGCGGAGCGTTCGCCGTGTCCTGAGACGACCAGGCCGACATAGCCGCCGCCGACCACGGCGCCGAGGGCCAGCACGGTCACGAGCAGCGCCTTGAGCAGTGTCTTGAGCAGCGTCATCGTTTCCCTCCGGGGAAGTAGAGGTCCCCACCAGTGTCAGTGGTTGTGATGCGCCGACCGCGGATTTCGTTGCAGCGGGTTTCCCCGCCGTAGGCTTCGGGCGTGGCTCGCGCAGACCTGGACAAGCAACCCCACGACGTACGCCGGATGTTCGACGCGGTCGCGCGCCGCTACGACGTCACCAACGACGTGCTGTCGCTGGGCCAGGACCGCCAGTGGCGTCGGGCCGTGATCGACGCGGTCGCCCCCCAGGTGGGCGAGCGGGTGCTCGACCTCGCGGCCGGCACCGGTACGTCGAGCCAGCCGTTCGCCGACCGCGGCGCGACCGTGGTGCCGTGCGACTTCTCCCTCGGGATGCTGCGCGTGGGCAAGCAGGCCCGGCCCGAGCTGCCCTTCACCGCCGGGGACGGGACGCGTCTGCCGTTCGCGGACGCCACGTTCGACGCGGTGACGATCTCGTTCGGGCTGCGCAACATCGTCGACCCGCTCGCGGGCCTGACCGAGATGCGCCGGGTCACGCGCCCGGGCGGCCGCATCGTGGTGTGCGAGTTCAGCCACCCGACCAGCCCGCCGTTCCGGACGGTCTATCTCAACTACCTGATGCGGGCCCTGCCGCCGATCGCGAAGACGGTGTCGTCCTCCCCGGACGCCTATGTCTATCTCGCCGAGTCGATCCGGGCCTGGCCCGACCAGGCGGGCCTGGCCGCGATGATCGGTGAGGCCGGCTGGTCGGGTGTCCAGTGGCGCAACTTGTCCGGCGGCATCGTCGCCCTCCACCGCGCGACCGCCTGACCGGCGATGTCACGGCAGCCGAAGACGCTACGCGCAGGTAGTTTTCACGACCGGACCGGTGTCGTGGCGTCGTTGGCGGCATGCCCCGCTTGGCCACGCCTTGCCCACAGTGCAGGATGGTTCCCGGGGACCCCTAGACTGTCCCGGGCGTGTCTCGTGAAGGCATTCACAAAGCACGCCGTCCGAGGCGCTGTCGCCGGGGGTTCGACGGGTCCTCACACGGCACAGCACAGCTAGGGAAGGACAGGGATGGAGCTCTACACGCCGATCCTGGCCTTGGTCATCCTGGCGGCCGGGTTCGCGGTCTTCTCCGTGATCATGAGCGCCGTCGTGGGGCCCAAGCGCTACAACAAGGCGAGGCTCGACTCCTATGAGTGCGGTATCGAGGCGACCCCGCAGCCGATGGGCGGCGGCCGGTTCCCGGTGAAGTACTACATCACCGCGATGCTGTTCATCGTCTTCGACATCGAGATCATCTTCCTCTACCCCTGGGCCGTGCACTTCGATGCACTGGGCCGATTCGGGCTGGTGGAGATGTTCATCTTCATCGTGACCGTGTTCGTCGCCTACGCCTACGTCTGGCGTCGCGGCGGCCTGGACTGGGACTGACAGCCGGCGCCGTGAACCCCTCCCACCAGCTCGCCCCCGCGACCGACGCGAAGGAAGGCCCCCGCCATGGGTGTTGAGGAAAAGCTGCCGAGCGGCGTGCTCCTGACGACCGTCGAAGGCGTCGCCGGCTACATGCGCAAGGCGTCGTTCTGGCCCGCGACCTTCGGCCTCGCCTGCTGCGCCATCGAGATGATGACCACCGGCGGCCCCAAATATGACCTCGCCCGTTTCGGCATGGAGGTCTTCAGGGC
>JAGQUE010000651.1 GCA_020438665.1 Nocardioidaceae bacterium
CGTCCATCTCGGCCTGCCGGGCGGCGCGCGCCGCCTCGGCCAGCCGTTCACGTTCGCTGGTGTCGGGCTCCTCGTCGGGAGCGTCCTCGGCCGTGTGGAGCCGGGCCTCGAGGTCGGCCAGGCCGGCGAGGTCACGGGTGCGGGCCTCCTCGGCCTCGGCGACGGCCTTGGCAAGCCGGTCGGCCTCGGCCCGCGCCGAGCGCGCCTGGGAGCCGTAGTGGCCCAGTTCCTCGGCGACCGCCGCGAGCGTCGCGTCGGACTCGTGGAGTCGCGCCAGCGCCACGTCGACCCGCTTCTGGGCCTCCAACCGGGCTGCCTCCAGGCCGGAGGTCTCGAACGCCAGCCGCTCGCTGGTGGCGACGGCGGCCGCGAGCTGCTCGGTGGCCTCGTCGACGGCCGCCTGGATCTCGATCAGGCTCGGCTGGGCCGAGGAGCCACCCCACGCGAAGTGGGCACCCAGGACGTCGCCCTCGCGCGTGACCGCGGTGACGTCGGGCATCTCGGCCACGAGCGCCTTGGCGCTCGGGAGGTCGTCGACGACCGCGACCTTGTGGAGCAACCGCCCGAGCGCGCCCTGGAGCTCCGCGGGCGCCTCGACGACGTCGAGGGCATAGGTGACGTGGGAGGGCAGAGCAGGCCAGTCTCGCTCGCCCGCAGGGCCACCGCCCACGATGAGGCCGGCGCGGCCAAGGTCGTCGCCCCTGAGGTGCCGGATGGCACCGATCGCGGCGTCGGCGTCCGACACCGCCACCGCGTCGGCGGCGTTGCCGAGCGCACCTGCGACGGCGGCCTCGAAGCCGCTGCGCACCGACAGCAGTGCGGCGAGCGACCCGAGCAGCCCGGCCACCCGGTCGCTCGCGGCCAGCAGTGCGCCCGCGCCGTCCTTGCGGGCGAGCCCGATCTCGAGGGCCTCGCGCCGAGCGGCCAGGGACGCCCGGTCGCGGTCGGCCTGGAGTGCGCCGTCCTTGGCAGCGGTGAGCTGCTCGTCGATGTCCTCGAGTGCGTTGAGCGCGGCCTCGTGCTCGGCGTCGAGTCCTTCCTCGCCGGCGTCGAGCCCCGCGACCCGGGTCTCGAGGGCGGTGAAGTCGCGCTGGGCACGCTCGGCCCGGGCCAGGGCCTCCTCGCGCGCGAGCCCGAGGCGACCGAGCTCGTCGTCGGCGGCCGCCGCCCGCGACTTGAGTGCGTTGACCTGGCCGTGCAGCCGGGCCAGCCCTTCGCGGCGGTCGGCGGCCGCACGCTGGAGCCCCGCCACCCGGCGGTCCTCCTCGGCGGCGGCGTCCTCGGCCCCGCGACGGTCGGCCACCGCCTGGTCGAGCAGGCCGCGCTGGTGGTCGACCTCGGCCGCGATCGCGTGTTCCTGCTCGCGCACGCGGCCTGCCTCGGCCTCGAGCGTCTCGGGATCGCGACCGGACTCGAACTCGAGGTCGGTGGTGCCTGCGGCGTTGCGAACTCGCTCAGCAGCGAGCGACTGGGTGCCGCGGATCCGCTCGCGCAGCCCCGACAGCCCGAACCAGACCTCCTGGGCCTTGGCCAGCGCCGGGAGGTCCTCGCGCAGCGCCGCCTCGACGGCCGCCTCGGCCTGCTGGGTCTCGGCGACGGCTGCCTCGACCTCGCGTCGGCGCTCGACCAGGATCGTCTCGTCGGCGAGCTCCTGCTCGAGGGCGCCGCGCGAGGTGACCAGGTCGTCGGCGAGCAGCCGGGCGCGGGCGTCACGCACGTCGGCCTGGATCGCGGCGGCCCTGCGGGCGACCTCGGCCTGGCGTCCGAGGGGCTTGAGCTGGCGCCGGATCTCGCTGAGGAGGTCGTTGAGGCGGGTCAGGTTGCCGTCGGTCGCATCAAGCTTGCGGAGCGCCTTCTCCTTGCGCTTGCGATGCTTGAGCACGCCCGCGGCCTCCTCGATGAAGCCGCGGCGGTCCTCGGGCGTGGCGTGGAGGATCGTGTCGAGCTGCCCCTGGCCCACGATGACGTGCATCTCGCGTCCGATACCGGAGTCGGAGAGCAGCTCCTGGACGTCGAGCAGTCGGCAGTGGTTGCCGTTGATGGCGTATTCGCTGCCGCCGCTGCGGAACATGGTCCGCGAGATCGTGACCTCGGAGTAGTCGATCGGAAGAGCGCCGTCGCTGTTGTCGATGGTCAGCTGGACCTCGGCCCGCCCGAGCGGAGGTCGACCGGACGTGCCCGCGAAGATGACGTCC
>JAGQUE010000652.1 GCA_020438665.1 Nocardioidaceae bacterium
GTGCCCGGTGTTGTCCCCCGACGTGCCCGGTGTTGTCCCCCGAGGTGCCCGGTGTTGTCCCCCGAGGTGGCCGCTGTTGTCCCCCGAGGTGCCCGGTCTGGTCCCCCGACGTGCCCGGTCGCGCCCGGTCAGCGACTCAGGGCGACAGCCGCTCGGTCGTCCAGCCGGCATCCGTACGGCGATAGCCGATGCGGTCGTGGAGGCGGTTGCGTCGGCCCTGCCAGAACTCGAAGGCATCGGGCGTGACGCGGTAGCCACCCCACTCCTCGGGCGGGGGGATGGCGTCGTCCCCGTCGAAGCGCCGCTCTGCCGCCTCGATGGACGCGCTCAGCTCGTCGCGGCCCGACAGCACCTGGGACTGGTGCGAGGCCCAGGCGCCGATGCGGGCACCCCGCGGCCGGCTGGCGAAATAGGCCGCCACTTCGTCCCGGGACACCTCGGCGGCCGCGCCCTCGACCCGGACCTGCCGCTCGAGCGGATGCCACGGGAACAGCAGCGCGCAGGCGGGGTTGGTGGCCAGCTCGGCACCCTTGCGCGAGCGCAGGTTGGTATAGAACACGAAGCCGCCGCCATCGACCCCCTTGAGCAGCACCATGCGGGACGACGGTCGCCCCGACGGGGCCACGGTCGAGACGACCATCGCATTGGGCTCGTGCAGCTCCGCTGCGATGGCGTCGTCGAGCCAGCGGTGGAACATGTCGAACGGATCTGGGGCGAGGTCCGCCTCGGTGAGCCCCCCGAGCGAGTAGTCGGCGCGCAGGGCCGCCCAGTCGGGCACCCGGTGACCGTCGGCGCGGGGGCCGCTCATGCCAGCCCCGCGAACGACTTGGCCTCGGTGCCGGACGCGTCGAGGTGGTCGCCCAGTTTGGCGAGCGCCGCCGCGACGGAGGCGAGCGTCTCGCCGATGGACTCCATGCCAGTGGCCAGGTCGCCCAGCCTGTCGGTGGTGGTCCCCAGCTGCTCCGCCGCGTCCGACAGGCGTGACGCCGGCCCGTCCATGAGCGGCACCTTGGCGGCGCTCGTGGCAGCGTCCGCGATCCGGTCGGCTCCCGCGCCGACGGCGGACACGATCGAGCCCAACGCAGCGGCCGACTCGCTGAGCGTCGCGCGCACGCCCGCCGTTCCGTCATCGCCGACCAGGGCGACCGCCGCGGCCCGAGCCTGCTCCCCCGCCCCGGCCAAGCCGTCGGCGATCCTGTCGAGGAGGTCCGGGAGCTTGGCGAGCAACGCAAGGCTCTCCTTGTGGTCACCGAGGAGGTCGACGACCTCCTTCAGCTTGTCGGTGTCGAAGCCGCCGAGGATGCCACCCAGGTCCATGAGCCGAAGACTAGTGCGGGCATGGACGGAGGATCGCGCCGCTTGCGGCGACCGGGCAGAATGGCCTGTTGATGTCGCGCGATCCGCGACACCGGACCCGAGGAGTCACATGACCGAGGTGCACCACGGCCTGGAAGGCATCGTCGCGTTCGCGACCGAGATCGCCGAGCCCGACAAGGAGGGGTCGGCGCTTCGCTACCGCGGCGTCGACATCGAGG
>JAGQUE010000653.1 GCA_020438665.1 Nocardioidaceae bacterium
CCGGTCTGCGCTGCGAGCACCGCGCCGGTGTGGCGCAGGTCGTGCCAGCGGAGGTCCGGGCGCCCGGCGGCCTCGCGCGCGGGGTAGTAGACCTTGTAGAGCGTGGCCGGGGCCATGTGGCGGTCTTCGTTCGCCGACGCAGGGAAGAGCAAGGCATCCCGACCTGACGCGGTGTGCTGGGCGAGATGGTTCCGGACCGCCGGCATCAAGTGGGGCGGGATGGCGACATCGCGGATGCCGGCATCGGTCTTGGGTGGGCCGACAATGAACTCGCCGTCAACGAGCACCACTCCCCTGCGGATCTTGACGCGCCCGGCTCGCAGGTCGATGTCGCCGCGGCGGAGCTCGGTGAGCTCGCCGAACCGCAGGGCGCACCAGGCAGCCAGCAGCGCCATCAGCTTGTAGCGGTCGGGCAGCTCCTCGACGATGATCCGCAGCTCCTCCAACGTCGCCGGCTGTACCTGGTGGACCCGCTTGGCGTTGCCAGCACCTCGGATGTGCGCCGGGTTGTAGGGGATCAGCGGATTGGGACGCTCCGATGCCGCGCTTCCCAGGATCGTCCGGAGCAGGCTGTAGGACTGTGCTCGGATGGTCTCGCGGCCTGGCGCGAGGGCGTCGTACCACTCGTTGACGTCCTCGGTCGTGATCCGGTCGATGCGCCGGTCGCCGAAGGTCGGGTAGATGAAGTTCTCGAGCAGCATCCGGTATTGCCGGCGCGTGGTCGGCCTCAGCGCGCGGCCCTTGGTCTTGCGGGTCTCCACCCAGATATCGGCATAGGCCTGAAGGTTCGGGACCGATCGGGTCGCCTGCCCGCGTGCCGCGACGTCGGGCGCCCAGATCTGCATCTCGATCTCCGCGCGGCGGGCCGATAGCCACGCGATGGCGTCGTCCTTGGAGGCGAAGGTGGTCGGAGCGCGGTAGAGCTGACTGTCGGGGCCGGTGTAGGCCGCCCGGTAGCGCCCGTTGGCACGCTTCTCGACGCGCCCGAACCCCCGTCGCACCCGCGGTGCTCCCGACATCTTGTGTACCTCCAGTATCGCCTTTCGGGGGAATATCTGGGGAACATAGCGGTCAATTCGTGTCCAGACCTGTCCGAGCCTGTCACTGCGCCACATGCCCTCTGACCTGCGACTTTACCGCAGAAGTGGACGTCAGCGGCCTGGTCGTGGTAGCCCGGTTCTCAAAAGTTCAAACCCAGTATCGCCTACCCATATCACCTACCGTTGCCTCCCAATTCCGAGCATGGTCTTGCCGGATCCGAAGATGCAGCTGCGACCACCCGCGAGCGGCAACACTGTTCTGCCATGCTTCCTGCATGACTCGCCCCGACGAGGTCCTTGCACAGCTCGATGCCGCCCAGGCCGACTTCCGGTTCCCCGACCTGAATCACAGCTACTACTTCGCGATCGACTGCCGGCTCCACGCCTTTGGCGACGGCACACGGTGGGCGTTGGTCGTGGAGACCGTCGGTTACAACCCGCGCGGCGCGAACGTCTATGACGTCGTTCACTACTTCGGCAACTGCCTGACATCTGGACAGCCAGGATTCGAGAACGAGGACTTTCTCGCGCGGATCGAGAACATGGAGGAGATCGAGGACGCCGACGAGCCCGAGACGTTCTCGGGGGCTGCAGAGGTCCGTGTTCGCGACCAGGACCTGCAGGTTCACGCGGAGCCTGGCGCCGACCTTATCGACGTGTTCCGTGCTCTCGTCCATCAGCATCGTGAACTGCTTCTCGCGACGGAGGACGAGGTACGCCGTAGGATCCCGGCCGACATTCCCAAGCTCTTACAACTCGACGAGTGGCATCAGCCAGACCTCTTCGACGTCTTGCCCAGTGACTCGGAGCTCTACGCGCAGCTGGCGGACGTCGTAGCCGCAGCTGACCCGACCCGCTATCGGCCGACGGAGCCGCCGAACACCCACTGGTCCAACTGGCCGGAGTCGGGCTCACTCTGAGGCACAGCGCTTCAGTCAGCGACGCCGTCCAGCGTCTCCTCCGACAACAAGGCGTGACACAGCGCCGTACGACGAGGATGTCGTACGGCGCTGCGTCGAGACGGCTCACAGCCCGCGCGCGAACTCCGTGATCAGCGACGGCACGGCGGCGTCGAACCCGACCACGTCGAGCATGCCGGGGTCGGACGGGTCGGCGATGCTGAACTGCGTGGCCGTCATGCCGACCACGATCAGCTTGGCGTCGATGCCCGAGCGTCGGCGATAGTCCGCCAGCGCCTGGTGCGGGTGGATGTTGCCGGCCCAGGTCTCGTTGTCGGTGTAGATGACGAACGTGTCCACCGCGAGGCCCTTCTCGGTCGCGTGCACCATCGGCAGCGCACAGTCGGTGCCACCCATCGGCATGGCGTCGACCACGCGCAGGGCGTCGTCGAGCCGGCGCCGTGGCGAGATCGCCAGGGGACGCAGCGCCGAGTCGTGCCACCCATGGGCACCGGGCCGCGTGGTGAAGCCGACCGCCGAGGCGGAGGGCTCCGTGGCGAGCTGCACCATGGCGAGCGCGGCCGACGCCTCCCGAGCCGTGATCTGCATCCCGGAGATGGGCACGCCCATCGACCCGGACACGTCCACGGCCAGCAGGGTGCGCTTGCCGGAGGGCTCGACGGCCCCGTACGCCGCATAGAACGCCGCGTCGAGAGCGTCGGTCACCTTCTGCGGGGGCACCCACTCCCCCACGCCGCGAGCCGACCGGCCCGAGGCATAGGTGCGCTGGGCGACGAGCACGTTGACCGGGTGGACCCGACCCGCGCGCAGCCGCTCGGCATCCGTCAGCTGAGCCGTCACCTCGGCCGTGCGGCCACCCAGGTCGGGCAGCAGGCCCAGTCGGGTCAGCCGTGGCAGCTGACGCATCAGCGCGGTCTGCGGCACGCCCACATCGAGCAAGGCGTCCCACACGCCAACCTCGCCGAGAGCAGCGTCCGGAAGCATCTCCCACGACAGCCCGTGCTCCCGCACGAGCGCCGCCCATACGGACGGGTCGGACGTCGCCTGGGCACGCACGAACGCCTCGATGAGCGCAGGCGTGTGCTCACCCAGCGAGCCGCGCACGATCCAGTCGAAGGTGTCGCGCAGCTCGGGGACCGCCGTCTCCGGGTGCGCCAGCCGCAGCAGGTCGCGGTGGGACCAGCCCTCGCGCTGGCGATACTTGACGACCTGATAAGCCAGGGCGTCGGCGTCGCGCGAGGTGTACCACGAGCCCACGGCACGCCGCAGACCCCGACCCCAGCCGCGGAACTGCTCGACATAGGCCGCGAACAGGAACAGGTGCGTGCCCGTGCGGGCGACCTGCGGCAGCGCCGCCAGCGCCAGGCCCGAGGACTCTGGGTGGGACGCCGCCAGCGCCAGCGCGAACAGC
>JAGQUE010000654.1 GCA_020438665.1 Nocardioidaceae bacterium
CCCGGCGACGAGCCCGGCGACGAGCCCGGCGCCGAGCCCGGCGCCGAGCGCGCCGTCGAGCCCGGCAAGAGCGGCCCGTCCGCGGACGACGGCCCCGATGGCACCCCCGCGGCGACCTGAGGGAGACTGCTGTCGTGTCCATCCGGCTGATCGCCTATGTGCTGCTCGGTCTCGGCGCGCTCGTGGTGGTGCTGACCCGAGTCCGGCTGAGCAAGCGCGACGCCTCCGGGCTGCGGCAGGTCTCTGCGTGGATCCTGTTCGTGCACACGGTGTTCGGCCTTGTCGGGCTCGCGGCCTGGGGCCTCTATCTGGCGGCGCCGGGCACGACCGCCCTCGGTGTCGATCGTGAGCTGATCGGCATCGCGGCCCTGGCCCTGCTGTGGGTGACCAGCCTGGTCGGCCTGATGATCCTGCTGCGCTGGCTGCCCACCCGTGGCCGGCACGCCCACGACAAGCACGACGACGGCTGGAGCGAAGGCCCCGGGCTGTCGGTCCTCGCCCACGTGGGCTTCTTCCTGGCCATCTGCTTCGACACCGTCGTCTACACCCTCGACAAGCTGTGATGCCCAGGGCGCCGCGGGCCGGCCGTTCCGCGGGCCACCGCGCGCTGATGCGGTTCCGGGCGGGCGCGGCGACGGCCGTGCTGGTGTCGGCCGTGCTGGTGTCGGCCGGCGTGCTGGTCCCGGTGCCCGAGGTGGCGCCCGCCTATGCTGCGGGCGAGACCACTGTGATCCAGCGCAAAGTCATCGGGCACTCGGTCCAGGGTCGCCCCATCGTGGCGCTGCGGCTCGGCGAGCCCGACCGTCCCGTGGTGGTGCTCATGGCCGCGATGCACGGCAACGAGGCCGCGCCCACCCGTATCCTCCGATCGCTGGCCGCCGGGCCGGCGATCCACGGCCTCGACCTGTGGGTGGTCCCCACCTACAACCCCGACGGGGTGGCGGCCCACCGTCGACAGAACGCCCACGGCGTCGACCTCAACCGCAACTTCCCCTACCACTGGATCCGGCAGACCGGCACCTATGACTCCGGCCCCAAGGCCGGCTCGGAGCCCGAGACCAAGGCCGTCATGCGGTTCCTGCGTCGGGTCAAGCCGACCCGGATCATCAGCTTCCACCAGCCGCTCTACGGGGTGGACACCGACACCAAGGACCCCGCGTTCGCGCGCCGGCTGGCCCGAGCGCTCAAGCTGCCGAGCAAGGCCTTCGTGTGCGGCGGGGTCTGCCACGGCACGATGACCGGCTGGTACAACCACCGCTTCGCCGGCAGCGCCGTCACCGTCGAGTACGACGCCCACCCACCCGGCGTACGCCTCCGGAAGAAGGCACCCCGGCAGCTGCTCCGCGTGCTGGGCGGCTGGCGCGGCGACCCCGTGGCGAGCGGCTGACCTGCACAGATCCGCGGCGGTCGAGGGCGGGCGTTCGCGAACATCCCCAGGCGTGAGGGATAATGGGGCCACGGAATCACAACGTCGCGACGGCCGTGTCGTCGCGACATGCCACCTGCGACAGGAAGAGGTGTTCGGATGGCGGCGATGAAGCCCCGCACCGGTGACGGTCCCCTGGAAGTCACCAAGGAAGGGCGCGGGATCGTCATGCGGGTCCCCCTCGAAGGCGGTGGCCGCCTCGTGGTCGAGCTCAACGCCGAGGAGGC
>JAGQUE010000655.1 GCA_020438665.1 Nocardioidaceae bacterium
GCGTCGGCACCGTGGCCCTCGGACTGGTGGGCGTGCTGTTCGTGAGCGGGATGATCGAGGGGTTCGTGACCCCATCCGGCCTGCCGACCTGGGCCCGCGTCGGGATCGGCGTCCTGGCGCTGCTCGTCTTCCTCGCCTATGTCTTCGGCCTCGGTCGGGCCGCCTACCGGCGCGGCGAGACCGGTGACATCGACGCGGGGCTGCTCGAGGACCAGGTCGCCACCGCCGCCTGAGGTCGGGCGGAGCCTCGCGCGGAGTCAGAGCAGGCCGCGGGCCTTGAGGGCGAGGTAGTGGTCCGCCAGTGCTGGCGGGAGCCGGTCGGCGTCGGCGTCGATGACATCGACACCGAGCGCGTCCAGCAGCCGGGCGGTGGAGCGGCGCCGCAGCAGCGCCTGCTCGGCGGCCGCCGCCTGATAGATGGCGTCGAGCGAGTCGCGGCCGTCGGTGAGCGCCTCGAGCGCCGGGTCCTTGACCGAGGCCATCACCACCCGGTGCCGGTGGGTCAGCGTCGGGAGCACCGGCAGCAACCCTTCCTCGACCGCCGACGGCTCCAGCGGTGTGAGGAGGACGACGAACGCACGCTGGCGGCCCATCTCGGCGACCGCGCCGGCCAGGTCGGCCCAGTCGGCCTCGGCGATCTCGGGCTCGAGGTCGGCCATGGTGTTCTGCAGCTCGGCGGCGATGGTGCGGTGGCCGGCGGCCCGCAGCCGCGCGCGGACGCGACGGTCGCCGGCGATGAAGTCGACCCGGTCACCGGCGCGGGCGGCGAGCGCGGCCAGCAGCAGGGCGGCGTCCATCGCCGAGTCCAGGCGCGGGATGTCCTCGACCCGGGCGGCCGACATCCGGGACGTGTCGAGCACGATCACCACGCGACGGTCGCGCTCGGGCTGCCAGGTGCGGACCACGACCGTGCGGGTGCGCGCCGAGGCGCGCCAGTCGATCGACCGGACGTCGTCGCCGCGGACATAGTCACGCAGGGAGTCGAACTCGGTGCCCTGGCCGCGGACCCGCACGGCCGACCGGCCGTCGAGCTCGCGGAGTCGGGCCAGCCGCGAGGGCAGGTGCTTGCGGGACTCGAAGGGGGGCAGCGACCGCACGGTGCCCGGCACCTCCCAGGTCCGCTGCCGGGCGGCCAGGCCCAGCGGTCCGCGGCTGCGGACGGTGACACCGGTGGCCCGGAGGTCGCCGCGGCGGCTGGGGCGCAGCGGCGTCTCCAGCCGCACCGCCTCAGCGGGACCTAGCCGGAGCCGATGCCGGTTGCCGCTCGCGCCGGCCGACGGCTGCCACGCGTCACGCAGGATGCCGGTGACCCGGCGGCCACCCGCGGCGACCAGCAGGGTCGTCGACGTCGGATAGCCCATGCGGACGGCCCCGACGGGTCGACGCTCGACGCTGAGGCCCGCCGGCGGCGGCGCCAGCAGCCAGTCGGCCACGACGAGCACCGCGACGACGACCAGCCACATCCCGACCGTGCCCATGGCAGGGCGCACTGCCACGGGCAGGACGCCCAGGAGGAGCAGTAGGGGGACGCGGCCGGTGATCGCCATCAGGGTCACCGGGGCACGGGCACGGAGCCCAAGGCGGTCGAGAGGACCTGGGCCACCTCGACGCCCTCGAGCTCGGCCTCGGGCCGCAGCCCGAGCCGGTGGGCGAGCGTGGCGTGGGCGAGTGCCTTGACGTCGTCGGGCGTGACGAAGTCGCGGCCGGTGAGCCAGGCCCAGGCCCGGGCGGTGCGCAGGAGCGCGGTGGCACCGCGGGGGCTGACGCCGAGGCTGAGCGACGGGGACTCGCGGGTCGCCCGCGCGATGTCGACGATATAGGCGGCGACGGCGGGGGAGACCTGCACCTTCGCGACGGCCCGCTGGCCCGCCAGGATGTCCTCGGGACCGGCCACCGCTCGTACGCCGGCGGCCGCTACGTCGCGCGGGTCGAAGCCGTCGGCGTGCCGACGGACGATCTCGAGCTCCTGCTCACGTGGCGGGATAGCGAGTACGAGCTTGAGCAGGAAGCGGTCGAGCTGGGCCTCGGGCAGGGGATAGGTGCCTTCGTACTCGACGGGGTTCTGGGTCGCGGCGACCAGGAACGGCCGGGGGAGCCCGTGCGTCACGCCGTCGACGGATACCTGTCCCTCCTCCATCGCCTCCAGGAGCGCCGACTGGGTCTTGGGTGGCGTGCGGTTGATCTCGTCGGCAAGCAGCAGGTT
>JAGQUE010000066.1 GCA_020438665.1 Nocardioidaceae bacterium
GACATCGCGAGCGAGGGCAGGAACCGGAACACGTTGCCCCAGGTGCCGCAGGTGAGGGTGACGACGCCCTGCTGGTGGCAGAACCTGTTCACAGCCGCCGTGCGGGCGGCGTCGGGGTTGACGGTGCCCGGCTCGGTCAGCTCGATGGCCATCATGGCCCCGCGGCCGCGGATGTCGCCGATGACCGGGTGGTTGGCCTGGATCTCCTCGAGCCGGCGCCGCATGGTCGCCTCCATGGCGCGGGCGCGGGCCGGGGCGTCGCTGGCGCGCATGGCCTCGATCGAGCCGAGGGCCGCCGCGCAGGCGATCGGGTTGCCGCCATAGGTACCGCCGAGGCCGCCGGCGTGGACGGCGTCCATGATCTCGGCGCGCCCGGTGACCGCCGCCAGCGGCAACCCCCCGGCGATGCCCTTGGCCGTGGTCACCAGGTCGGGGACGACGCCTTCGTGGTCGACCGCGAACCATTCACCGGTGCGGCAGAAGCCCGACTGGATCTCGTCGGCGATGAACACCACGTCGTTGTCGCGGCACCACTGGGCGATGGCGCCGAGGAAGCCCTCGGCCGGGACGATGAAGCCGCCCTCGCCCTGGATGGGCTCGATGACCACGCAGGCCAGGTTGTCGGCGCCCACCTGCTTGTCGAGCACGTCGATCGCGCGAGCGGCCGCCTCCTCACCCTTGATGCCGGCGGTCTCGCGGAACGGGTAGGACATGGGCGCGCGATAGACCTCGGCTGCGAAGGGACCGAAGCCGTGCTTGTAGGGCATGTTCTTGGCGGTCATCGCCATCGTCAGGTTGGTGCGGCCGTGGTAGGCGTGGTCGAAGACCGCGACGGCGTCCTTCTTGGTGTAGGCGCGGGCGATCTTGACGGCGTTCTCGACCGCCTCCGCGCCGGAGTTGAACAACGCCGACTTCTTCGCGTGGTCGCCGGGCGTGAGCCGGTTGAGTGCCTCCGCGACCGCCACGTAGCCCTCGTACGGCGAGATCATGAAACAGGTGTGGGTGAACCGGGCCGCCTGCTCGGCGATCGCCGCGGCCACCTTGGGGTGCGCGTTGCCGACGGTGGTGACCGCGATGCCGGAACCCAGGTCGATCAGCGAGTTGCCGTCGGCGTCGACGATGACCCCACCGCCCGCGGCGACCACCTCGATGGGCAGGCCGCTCCCGACGCCGGCGGCCACGGCGGCCCGTCGGCGCTCGTGGAACGCGCGCGAGCGCGGGCCGGGGATCTCGGTGGCCAGGCGACGGACCTGGGGGAGCGACGGGCCCCCCGGGAGGGGTGCGGCGGGAGCGCTCGGCGCAGGGGAGGCGGCGACGTCGGTCATGGCCGAGAGTCTGCCGGACGAGCACCCGGCGCGCCCGGGTGCGATCGCGTCAGCGGGCGGCGGCCAGCTTGCGCCAGAGCGGTCGGGGCAGGACCTTCAGGACGGCGAACACCCACCGCAGCTTCGCCGGCGACCAGACGGTGTGGGCCCCGCGCTTGAGCCCGGCGACGATGTCGCGCGCCACGGCGTCGGCGGTGGTGGCCATCGGTCCGTCGGCCATGCCCTCGGTCATCGCCGTGCGGACGAAGCCGGGCCGCACCACCAGCACCGATGCCCCGCTGCCGGCGAGGTGGTCGCCCAGCCCCTGGGAGAAGGCGTCGAGCCCGGCCTTCGTCGAGCCGTAGACGAAGTTGTCGGCCCGCGCCCGCTCGCCGGCGACCGAGGTGATGACCGCGAGGGTGCCGTGGGCCTGGGCGCGGAGGTGCTGGGCGACCGCCAGGCCCGACGACACCGCGCCGGCGTAGTTGGCGATCGCGGCGCGGGCGCCGGCGGCAGGGTCGTCGTCGAACTCGCTCTGGCTCCCGAGGACGCCGAAGGCGAGCAGCACCAGGTCGAGGTCGGGGTGGTGGGCCCACACGTCGGCGATCACCCGTTCGTGGTCGTCGATGGCGGTGGCGTCGAAGGCGACCACCTCGACGTCGGTGGCGCCGGCGCGGCGCACCCGCTCGGCCGCAGCCTCGAGCTTGGCCGGGTCGCGCCCGGCGAGGACGACGGTCCGGGTCCGCTCCGTCACCAGCGCCTCGACGGTGGCGACCGCGATGTCGGAGGCGCCGCCGAGGACGAGGACGGACTCGATGCCGCCGAGGGCGTCGC
>JAGQUE010000067.1 GCA_020438665.1 Nocardioidaceae bacterium
GTCGCGGTACGCACCTTCGTCACCAACAAGGGCAACGAGCTCAACGGCCAGTAGGTCGCCCCACCAGACTGCGCCCCGCTCTGATACGAGAAGGACAGATATGACCACCCCGAGCCGCCGTCGGCCCTTGCGGGGCCGAGCGCTGCGTCGCCGCGACGAACGCGGCCTCGCGGCACCGGAGCTCGTGGTCATCATGCCGCTGGTGATGCTGATCTTCTTGGCCCTGGTGCAGTGGTCAGTCCAGCTCTACAACGACCGGATCGTGCACGCTGCCGCCCGCGAAGCCGCCGTCGACGCAGCCGCGTGGGAAGGCACCGAAGCGGACGGACGGCAGACCGCCAACGAGTACCTGCAGGATTCCGGCAGCGACCTGTCGAACACCGACGTGGACGTCATCGTCGGGGCAACCGAGGTCACCGTCACCGTCTCTGGGGACGTGATGACCCTCTTGCCCGGGTTCAGCAAACGCGTCTCGGCCACGGCCACGGTCCCGCGCGAACGGTTCGCCGAATGACCCGGCTCACGACCCTTCTCGGTCGCCTTCGAACACGGTTCTCGACGGCGCGGGACGAGCGAGGCTACACATCGGTCGAGCTGCTGGCGATGACCACCGTCCTGGTCGGGTTCATCACCGTCGTGGTCGGCGCCGGACGGATCGTCGACTCCAACAGCCAGGTG
Source organism: Nocardioidaceae bacterium (assembly GCA_020438665.1). The sequence continues at coordinate 679 of JAGQUE010000067.1, forward strand.
GACGACGCCGCATACGCGGCCGCCCGGGCAGCGTCCCTGGAGTCGAACTTCGAGGCCGCACAGATCGCCGGCCGGCAGGCCGCCGAGGATGCGCTCGCCGACCGGGGTAAGGCCTGCACCAACCTGACCGTCTCGTTCGCCGGCACCGACTTCCGCACCTCGGGACAGGTGAAGGTCGAGATCACCTGCCACGCGAACCTCAGCGATGTCGTCGGATTCGGCCTACCAGGCGCCAAAGACTTCAGCTCGAGTGCCGTCGTGCCCATCGAGCAGTACCGGAGGCTCCCATGACCCGGGAACCCACGACGACGCACGGAGTCCGAGCGTGGGGAGCGAGTCTGCAGCGGCGGCTGTGCGAGCACCGCGACGAACGCGGCGTGATCTCGGTGTGGACGATCATGATGGCCTCCGGAGTGTTCCTCATCCTCCTCGGGCTGGTCTACGACGGCGGGAACGCCATGAACGAGCGGATCGAGGCACACCGTGCCGCCGAGCAGGCCGCCCGCGCGGCCGCTGACGAGATGCGCGGTGTTCGTGACGGTACCGAGGGCATCAACGAGGCCACCGCGACCGCCCGCGCCAACCAGGTCCTGGCCCAGGCAGGCTGGAACGGCACGGTGCGCATCGAGGGGCTCGACGTGACCGTGAGAGTCACCGGGAGATCGGACAACGCGTTCCTCAGCGTGATCGGCTTCCCCAGCTTCCCGGTCGACGAGACAGGAACGGCAACATCCATCACGGGTCCAAACCCGTGAGCCACACCCACGACGCAGGAACGCAACCCCCCGCCCGAATGACGACGGCGATCATCTGCCGTGTCCGATCCACACCCCGGGCTGTTGCCTTTCGGGACATGACCATCCTGCCCGCGGCGACCCCGGCGAAGAACGCGATGACGACCACCGCCACTCGCACCGGCCCCGCTCGGATCACACCCCTGACCATGTCGGGGTTCTGGTCCGTCGCGAACCCGGAGCCGGTAGGCACTCTGGTACGCAGGAATCGTGAGGCATCAGAAGCCGTCCAACTGGGCCGCGACGTCCTGAACGACCGCACGTAGGCCGCCCGGGAGAAGAAGGAAGTAACACCATGCTCGGATTTCTCAAGTGGCTCGGCGCCCTCGCGCTGCTGCTGGCCCTCCTCGTCGGGTTCCCCGCCCTACTGATCGCCGCCGTCGGCAACCCGTGGCCCGACGGCGGTCTGAACGAGCTGTCGCTGATGAGCAACTCGGCCATCCTGGGGCTCGTCTCGCTGCTGGGCTGGTTCGTGTGGGCGCAGTTCCTGCTCTGCACCCTGTGGGAGATCCCACCGGCGCTGCGCCGTGACCCGAACGG
>JAGQUE010000068.1:0-1638 GCA_020438665.1 Nocardioidaceae bacterium
GGGTGAGTCGGCCCGCTGAGGGGGCCGGCTGAGGCGGTCGCCGCTGGGCCGTCACGCGGCAGGATTCCACGGCCGGGGGCGGCCGACGTACGCTTGGGCGCTGTCCCGTTCCCGACCCGGTGAGGTCCACCTCGTGTCCCGACCCCAGCAGCTCGACCCGCGGCCCGCCCCGGCCTCGGTCTTCCCGCTCCTGGAGCCGCGCCTGCCCGGTGTCGCCAAGCCGATCCAATATGTCGGTGGTGAGCTCAACTCCGTCACCAAGGACTGGGACTGCGCACCCGACGGCCCGACCGTGCGCTGGGCGCTGATGTATCCCGACGCCTATGAGGTGGGGCTGCCCAACCAGGGCGTGCAGATCCTCTACGAGGTGCTCAACGAGCGCGACTGGATCCTCGCCGAGCGCACCTATGCCGTCTGGCCCGACCTCGAGGCCGTCATGCGTGAGGACGGCATCCCCCAGTTCACCGTCGACTCCCACCGCCCGGTCGGTGCGTTCGACGTGTTCGGGGTCAGCTTCTCCACCGAGCTCGGCTACACCAACCTGCTGACCGCGCTCGACCTGGCCGCCCTCCCGCTCCACGCCGCCGACCGCGACGAGGACGACCCGATCGTGCTCGCCGGCGGGCACGCCTCATTCAACCCCGAGCCGATCGCCGACTTCATCGACGCCGCCGTGCTCGGCGACGGCGAGGAGATCGTGCTCAAGATCTCCGAGGTCGTTCGCGAGTGGAAGGCCGAGGCCCGCCCCGGGGGCCGCGACGAGCTGCTGCGGCGGCTCGCCGCGGGGGGCGCGGTCTATGTCCCGCGCTTCTATGACGTCACCTACGCCGACGACGGCCAGATCGAGGCGATCCTGCCCAACCGTCCCGGCGTTCCCGACCGCGTCGCCAAGCACACGCTGATGGACCTCGACGCCTGGCCCTACCCGGCCAAGCCGATCGTGCCGCTGGCCGAGACCGTCCACGAGCGGTTCTCCGTCGAGATCTTCCGCGGCTGCACCCGTGGCTGCCGGTTCTGCCAGGCCGGCATGATCACCCGGCCGGTCCGCGAGCGGTCGATCAACACCATCGGCCAGATGGTCGACAACGGCCTGCGCCAGACCGGCTTCGAGGAGGTCGGCCTGCTGTCGCTGTCCTCGGCCGACCACTCCGAGATCGCCGACGTCGCCACCGGCCTGGCCGACCGCTACGAGGGAAGCAACGTGTCACTGTCGCTGCCCTCCACCCGCGTCGACGCCTTCAACATCACCCTGGCCGACGAGTTCTCCCGCAACGGCCGGCGCTCGGGGCTCACGTTCGCGCCCGAGGGCGGCTCGGAGCGGATGCGCCGGGTCATCAACAAGATGGTCACCGAGGAGGACCTGATCCGCACGGTCGCGGCGGCCTACTCCCACGGCTGGCGGCAGGTGAAGCTCTATTTCATGTGCGGTCTGCCCACCGAGACCGACGAGGACGTGCTCGGCATCGCCGACCTCGCGGCCAAGGTGATCGCCAAGGGGCGCGAGGTGTCCGGCCGCAACGACATCCGCTGCACGGTGTCGATCGGCGGGTTCGTGCCCAAGCCGCACACGCCGTTCCAGTGGGCCGCCCAGCTGGACCACGAGACCACCGACGAGCGGCTGCGCAAGCTGCGCGACAC
>JAGQUE010000068.1:1789-2184 GCA_020438665.1 Nocardioidaceae bacterium
GGCGGCCGCTTCGACGGCTGGAGCGAGCACTTCTCCTTCGAGCGCTGGGAGGCCTGCGCGGCCCGCGAGCTGGCGCGCGTCGGCGTCGACCTCGACTGGTTCACCACCCGCGAGCGCGACTATGACGAGATCCTGCCCTGGGACCACCTCGACTCCGGTCTCGACAAGGACTGGCTGTGGGCCGACTGGCAGGAGGCCATCGACCCCGACGGCGCCGACGTCGAGGACTGCCGCTGGACCCCCTGCTACGACTGCGGCGTCTGCCCCGAGATGGGCACCGAGACCCAGATCGGACCCACCGGCCAGATGCTGCTGCCCCTCTCCGTCGTCTGACCCCCGGCGATGTCACGCTGGTTGAGGTGCGAGGTCCACGCTGGTTGAGGTGCGAGCGAAGC
>JAGQUE010000656.1 GCA_020438665.1 Nocardioidaceae bacterium
CCGCGGAAGAGCACGTCGGGCTCGACGACGACCGAGCCCCAGGCCTCGAGCACCTCCGCGACCGGGACCGGCGACGGCCGGTTGAGGATCACCCCGAGGGCGCCGTTGTCGTCGACGTCGAGCAGCAGCACCACCGTGTCGGTGAAGTTGGGGTCGACCAGCGCAGGCGTCGCCACCAGCAGCACGCCGGCGGCGATCAGGGTCATGACTCCATCATGCCCAACCGGACGAGGCCGGTCACCTGGAGAACGTGACGTCTCCGGTGGTGGCCGGGACGAGCTCGATCCAGGTGTGCCCCGCCGGGACCGTCATCTCACCGGTCTTGCCACTCAGCGTGATCGGGCTCTCCAGGCTGTCCTTGGACCAGGTGCACGGCACCATCCGGCCGCCGTGGAAGAGCTGGCAGGGGCCGGTGCCCTCGAGCTTGGTCTCGGGGACGGGGTTGCCGGCAGGGTCGAGGTAGCCCGCGTCGCCGACCTGCACCCTCAGCACCAGGATCGTGTCGGCCGGGAACTGGTCGTCCGGGCCGGCATTGGTGTTGGTGTTGACATAGTGCCCGCCGCGGTAGGACCACTCCGAGGTGTGCCCGCCCGAGAACTGCGCACCGATCGTCCGGGCCGGCTTGCCCTTGGGCAGGTCGGCGGCGTCGCCCCACGGGAGGTAGTCGGGCGGCGTGGCCGCCTTGGCCTTGGCGGTCTTGGCGATCACCGTGAGGTCGGCGAACAGGTTGTAGGGCGCCGAGCGGGCCTGGGAGCGATAGATGCCCTTGGCGCCCTCGGTGTAGTAGGTGATCCCGGCGCCCTTGATCCGGGCGATCGTGCGGGCGGCGGCACCGCTGGTGACGACGGAGCCCTCGGCCGGGGTGACGATGCCGATGTCGCTGGCGCGCATGGACCGCACCGGCCCGACCTGGGGCGGGATGTCGGAATAGAAGAAGACCGCGAGGCGCGTCAGACCGCCCTCGACCAGCTCCTCGACCACCAGGTCGGCGTGGCTGAGCCCGACCTGCGGCTGACTGGCATAGGTGTTGTCGATCTTCGTGATCAGCACCGGGTGGTCGAGCGCCACGGACTGACCGGCCTTGGCCTCCAGCCCGGTCAACGGCCAGAACTGCGGGGGCGGCGGCGTCTTGGACTCGGACGGCGACGAGCTGGACGCGGCCGGCGCCGGGTCGTCCTTGCTGCATCCGGCCAGCGCGAGGCTGGCGGCGAGCAGGGTGACGAGGGCGAGACGTCGCACGGGGTTCTCCGATCGGCGGGGCGGTCACTCGACTCCCCAGTGTGAACCGGTGCCCTGGGGGCACGCGGTCAGACTCGCCCGGGCGTGGCGTTCGTCACCGCGCTCCGCGCGGTCGTCGTACGGCGGTCAGACGAGCGTGGCGCCGCCGTCGACATAGAGCGTCTGCCCGGTGATATAGGAGGCCTCGTCGCTGCTCAGGAAGGCGACCGCCGCCGCGATGTCCTCGGGGAAGCCCACCCGCTTGACCGGGTTGTGCTCGGCGTTGAGCCGACGGAACTCGTCGACGTCGAGCTTGAGCCGGGCCGCCGTGGCGTCGGTCATCTCGGTGGCGATGAACCCCGGTGCGATGGCGTTGACGTTGACCCCGAACGGGCCGAGCTCGATGCCGAGGGTCCGGGTGAAGCCCTGGATGCCCATCTTGGCGGCGCTGTAGTTGGCCTGGCCGCGGTTGCCCAGCGCGGAGGTGCTGGAGATGTTGACGATCTTGCCGTACTTCTGGGCGGTGAAGTGCTTCTGGGCCTCGCGGGACATCACGAACGCGCCACGCAGGTGGACGTTCATCACCATGTCCCAGTCGTCGTCGGTCATCTTGAACAGCAGGTTGTCGCGGGTGATGCCGGCGTTGTTGACGAGGATGTGGACCCCACCGAGCTCCTCGGCGACCCGCGCCATCGCCGCCTCCGCGGAGGATGTCGACGAGACGTCGCAGCCGACGCCGATCGCCGTCCCGGGGAGCCGACCGGCCGCCTCGGCGGCGCTGGCCTCGTCGAGGTCGAGGACGGCGACGGCGGCCCCCTCCTCGGAGAACCGGGTGGCGATCCCGAAGCCGATGCCGCGTGCGGCACCCGTGACGACGGCGACGCGTCCATCGAAGCGACCCATGATGCTTCCTCCTGCTCGAGCCGGTGGTCTGTTCCCCACCCTAGGGAGTGGGCAGGGCGGCCCGACGGCGGGGCTCCTCCCCAGGCCACGGCTCCGTCACCAGCTCGGCTCCGTCAGTAGCCCAGCACCGGCCGCTCGCCGTACACCAGCACGCGAGCGAGCTCCTGGCGCAAGGGCAGTCGCGCCATCGACCGCTCCACCCCGGTCGCCGGGTCGAAGTGGCTGAGCATCGACCTGGTCGCTCCGTCGGCACACGCAGCGCCGTGTTGGAGCACGAGCGCGTCACCGGTGGCGTCGACGAGGTGGACGCTGCCGACCGCCGCTGGGACGTCGACCGTGGTGGCGGATCCGTCGCTCTCCTGGCGGGCCAGGAAGACATAGCCGCACGAGCCGGTCGCCTGGAGATAGGTCTGGCCGTCCAGGACGCGGGCGTCGAGGTCGCCGAGGTCCTGGCTGGCGCGGCCGTGGAAGGTCGACAGCTGGGTGGCCGGGCCTCCGTCGAGCGGGAACGTCCACACCTGGAGGCTCTGGTGCTCGCCCCAGCAGCGGGCTGCCACGACATCGGCCGCCCACCAGCGGAAGGGGTCGCAGCCGGTCGGCGTGGCAATCTCGGCGATGACTCCGCCGGTGACGGTGTCGACCACCCGCAGCGCGCTGCCCTGGGCCGTCGTGGGTCCTGTCACCGCCCTGGTGCCGTCGGCGCTCAGCACGACGTTGCCGCCCAGTCCGCGGAAGACCACGCGCTGCGCGCCCGACCAGTCGACGGCCAGCAGCTCGCGGCTGTCGGCGCCCTCGTTGCCGTACGTCGTCGCGAAGACTCCAGCACCGTCGGGCCGTAGGGCGACGGCGGCGATCGAGGTGGGCAGGACGACCTGGTGGCGCTCACCCGTCCGCAGGTTCACGGCGATCGCGCGGAGGTGGCCCATGTCGACCTCCGAGGTCAGCAGGGCGACCCGGGCATCCGGGGACCAGTCGACCAGCCGGACCAGGCCACGGCCGTGGCGGACGGTGGTGGACCACATCGTGTAGCGGCCGCCGCGCGGGTTGACCAGCTGGAGCAACTGATGGCGGGGCCGGACCCACCCGCTGCCGGCCCGCGGGCCCTGGTCGACGGCAGTGAGATACCAGCCGTCGCCGACCCGGCCCCAGGGGACCTCGTCGGCTCCGGCCACCCGGTCGGGCCCGAGCAGGACCGGCACCGGCACGTTCTCGGTCGTCGCCCCCGAGCCCGCGGTGACCAGGGTCGCGGCGACGGCGACCACTGGGACGGCGAGCAGGGCGAGCAGTCGGTGCGTGCGCATGAGGTCCCCCAGGTCGAGAGTGCTGTCAGGGGTGGGATGCGCCCCGACCGGTTCGGGTTGTCCGTGGCGGGTTCGGGCTGCGCTCAGCGGGCGACGTAGACCTTGCGCAACGCCTCGGTGATGGTCCAGGTGGTGCGCTCGCCGGCGTGCAGGCGTACGGCGGTGCCGGGCTGCAGCGCCACCACGGAGCCGTCCTCGAAGCGGACCTCGCCGGCCCCGGAGAGCACGATGAAGATCTCGTCGGCCTCGGTGTCGCGGGCGGTGCCCTCGGTCATCTCCCAGATGCCGACCTCGGCCTCGCCGACCGCGCCGAGGGCGTGCAGCCCGGTGGTCGGGGTTCCCTCGTCGACCTCGTCGTCGGGCAGCGGCGCGTGGTCGAGCGGGACGGCGAGCAGGTCCGCGCCCAGGACGCGCTCGGCCACGGTGTGGTCGGTCATGGGCGCATGCTCGCACGAAGCCGGTCGGCATAGGCGGCGGCCTCGCCGTCGGCATACGTCACCCGTGGCCAGAAGAACCCCCGCAGCCCGTCGCCCTTGGTGCGGGGCACGACATGGCAGTGCAGATGGGGCACCGACTGGGAGACCGTGTTGTTGAGCGCGACGAAGGAGCCCTGCGCGCCGAGCGCGTCCACCATCGCCGTGGCGAGCCGCTGCTGCCAGGACACCCAGCCGACGTGGAGGGCAGCCGGCAGCTCGGGCAGCGTCACGACGTGCTGGCGCGGCACCAGCAGCACGTGCCCCTGGAAGACCGGGCGGTGGTCGAGGAAGCCCACGAAGTCGTGGTCCTCGAGGACCACGTCGGCGGGGGTCTCCCCCGTGGCGATCGAGCAGAACAGGCAGCCTCCGGCGCTCATCCGGCGAGCCTAGCCACGGCGACTAGCCTCACGGCATGGTGACCCATGACGATCTCGGGGCCGATGTGCCGCTAGCCGGTCCGGCACGGCGCATCGTCTCCCTGGTGCCGTCGCTGACCGAGGCGATCGCCGCCACGGCCCGGGGTCGCCTCGTCGGTGCGACCGACTGGTGCACCCACCCAGCCGACCTCGAGGAGATGGGGGTGACCCGGGTCCGCGGCACCAAGAA
>JAGQUE010000069.1:0-1518 GCA_020438665.1 Nocardioidaceae bacterium
CCGCTCGCCGGCGGCTCCCGACCGTGACCCTGCTCCACATGGACGACCTCTACGAGGGATGGGACGGCCTGGACACCGTCGCAGAGCTCGTGCGCCGGTCGATCCTCGATCCGCTGCTGGTCGGCCGTTCGGGGCGCTACCGCCGTTGGGACTGGCTGGCGGGTGCGCGCGCTGAGGAGCACCTCGTGGACCCCGTGGCGCTGCTGGTCATCGAGGGCGTCGGCTCGGGAGCACTCGCGTGTGCCGATGCCATCACGACGTTGGTGTGGACGGAGGCCCCTCCCGACGTACGCCTCGAGCGTGGCATCAGGCGCGACGGTGAGGCACTGCGGGCCCCCTGGCAGCGCTGGATGGAGGCCGAGGCGCGTCACTTCGCGGCGCAAGGGACCCGGGAACGGGCGGACCTGGTCATCGACACGTGGCGGCCGCCGGCGTGACCTGTCACCCCGGGACCCGGAACTGCCAGGCGGCGATCCACCAGACCGCCACCCCGACCGCAGCGACATAGGCTCCGACCGCCACCCAGACCGTCGGACGGAGCCGCGGCTCCGGCAGCCGGTTGGCGCGGACCAGCACGACGTCCATCCAGACGAGCAGCAGACCGGTCATGGCGGCCATGCCGAGACCGTCAGCGTCGAGCTTGGACACGAGGGAGTCATGGTGGGCCGCCGACGTCCAGTAGTCCCGGTGAGGGATGTCGAGCCCGGCGTCCCCAGCCCTCGCAAGCAGCGAGACCATCGCCGGCACGCCGATCAGGACCACCAGCGCGAGGACACCGTCGAGGACCAGGAACGTCCTGCGTCGCATCCAGCCGTCAGCGCGCCCGGAGGCCCCGAAGTGCGTCGCCGGCCGCTCCGGCAGCCGGCTGGACGCCCAGAGCATGGTGACACCCTTGGCGACCACCACCCCGACATAGACGACCGACACGACCAGCTGCCCCACGAGGTCAAGCCTCGCACGACGCAGGGCCCCGTGGCACGCAGCCACGGGGGCCCCGGTCTGGTCAACGGCTCACGGCATGGTCTTGCACGCCTCCGTCGCCTTGCCGATGTCGCGCAGCTGGCGCTCGAGCCCGTCGATCTCGTCGTAGAGACCATCGAGGGCCGACGTGACGTCCGCATAGGTGTGAGCGGCTTCGTCGAAGTCGTTTTGTGCCTCGCGCTCGATCTCCAGTGCCACCTTGCTGGCGTCCATCGCGTCGAGCAACGCCCGCCCCTCGGGCAGCGAGGCGTCGACACCCTTCGCGATCTGGCTGTGAACGATCACCCAGACTCCCGGCTTGACCTCGCGCATCGCATCGTAGAGCGGGGCAACCTCGAGGTAGTCGCTGAGAGCAGCCTGCTCGGCGTCGAGCACCGCCACGGCCTCGTCACGCGCCTTCTGGAGATCGGCGGCCGCGTCGTCGCGGAGCGACTTGTCCCGGGCGACCACACCCTCTCCGATGATCGCCTGCTTGCGGTCGCTCACGAGGCGGTCCTGAAGCTTGTCCGCCCACTCGTTGAGCTCGTCACACGAGGC
>JAGQUE010000069.1:1628-17850 GCA_020438665.1 Nocardioidaceae bacterium
AGGGTCACGAAGTCGTCGATCGGGCCGTCATAGCCAGGCTCCTCGTGGCTGCCGATATAGATGGTCTCCCAGGTCAGGCAGGAGACGTCGTCCATGGCCTGCGCGGGCGCTGCAGTGACGACGGCGCCGCCGAGACCGGCGGCGAGGAGGGACAGGGCGGGCAGGATGCGTGCGATGGGTTTCATGTCCCCCATGAGGTGGCGTGATCGTGTCAGATACGGCCGGATACCGGCATCTCACACCATCCAGGTCGGCTCGAAGCCGGGGTCGGTGAGTCCCGGCCGGTCGAAGCCGAACGCACTGATGTCGGAGGATGTCCTGCCATCGACGGCGAGGTCGGCCAGGATGCGTCCGAAGGTGGGCGCGAACTTGAACCCATGGGCGGCGCCGAGACCCACGTGGACACGCGGGTGTCCCGGCACGGAGGCGAGCACGAAGTCACGGTCGGGGGTCAGCGTGTAGTGGCAGCGCTTGGAGCGCACCACCTCACCGGAGCCCGGGAGCATCGTCCTCATGTGCTCGGCGAGCAGGTCCTGCATGCCGCGGTCGGGGTCGAAGCCCCGCCGGTCGGGATCGACCGGCGGCCCGCCACAGTCCTGGGCGGCCTTGACGGTGGACTCGCCATAACAGGGGAAGCCATAGAAGGACGGCTTGTCCATCCAGATCCACAGCGGCAGCGCGCCGGGCCCGAACGTGGCGGGATCGGCAGGTCCGAAGTAGGTGACCTGCTCCAACGTCGTCGTGAGCGGGATGGACACCCCCATGCCGGCGAGCACGTGGTTGGTCCACGCGTCGGCGCAGACGACCACACCCGAGCAGGAGTACGTCGTCCCGCCTGCCGTCACCTCGACCGAAGTGCCGAGGTCACGCACCCCCGTCACCGGCGTCGAGTCCCGGAGCACGCCGCCGTCGGCGACGGCGAGCCGTTGCATCGCTGCGGTGCCGCGGGCGGCCGGGACGATCGCGCCGCGGGCCTGGAACAGCGACGTGGTCCCCTCGGGCAGCGAGAACTGCGGCCACCGCTCGGCGACCTGCTCGACCGACAGCAGCTCGTGGTCGATGCCGACCGCGGTCAGCGACGCGGTGTAGTCGGCCAGCCCGATCGCCGGGTCGGGCGGGAAGATGTCGAGACCGCCGACCACGGTCACGAACGACTCCCCCGCCGCCTGCTCCAGCGCGGCCCAGTCGTCGTAGGCCTCCTGGGTCAGCCGGACATAGGCGGGCGTGTGATAGCTGTGGCGCAGGATTCGGCTGGTGTCGTGGGAGGCGCCGCGGTCGTGGCCGAGCGGGAACTGTTCGAAGCCGACCACCGAGAGCCCACGCGCCGCGAGCTCGTGGGCCGCCGCCGAGCCGAGCGCGCCGAGCCCGACCACGGCGACGTCACAGGTCTCCGTCATACGAGGTCCTCCGTGGGGACGCGAGTCGGCAGGTGGCAAGCCACATGGTGGCCCTCGACAGCCTGCGTGACGATCGGCAGGTCGGTCCCGCGGCACTCGTCGGCCACCCCGGCGGACTCCGCGAAGCCGGCCTGGAGCGCCGGACAGCGTGGGTGGAAGCGGCAGCCGCCAGGGATGCGGGTCGGGTCGGGTATCTCGCCGGTGAGGACGACCGGCGCCAGCCGGTCGATCTCGGGAACGACCGAGAGCAGGGCCTGGGTGTAGGGGTGCTTGGGCCGGGCCAGGACCTCCTCGGTCGGCCCGGCCTCGACGACCCGGCCGAGATACATCACCGCGATCCGGTCGGCGATGTTCCAGGCCAGCCCGAGGTCGTGGGTGACCACGAGGACGCCGAGCCCCATCTCCTGGCGCAGTCGGAGCAGCAGCGCCAGGATCTCGCCTCGGATGGAGGCGTCCAGCGAGGACACCGGCTCGTCGGCGATGATCAGGTCCGGCTGGAGAGCGAGCGCGCCGGCGATGAGGACGCGCTGGCGCTGGCCCCCGGAGAGCTCGTAGGGGTAGCGCAGGAACAGCGACTCGGGCGGTCTCAGGCCTGCGGCCGACAGCGCCGCCGCGACCTGCTCAGTCTCGCTGCGCCCCAGGGGGTCGGTGGTGTCAAGACCGTGGAGCCGGATGCCCTCGGCGACCGACTCATAGACGGTGTGGCGCGGGTTGAGAGACGACGAAGCGTCCTGGAGCACCATCTGCACCCGTCGGCGCAGACGCCGCAGACCGGTGATCGAGTAGTCGAGCGGGCTGCCGGTGAACCGGACCTCACCGGCGGTCGGGCGCTCGAGGCCGATCATCGTGCGCGCCAGCGTGGTCTTACCCGAACCCGACTCGCCGACCAGCGCGAGCACCTCCCCGCGACGCACCTGCACGTCGACCCCGTCCAGCGCACGCGCGACGGCGCCGGTGCGGGTGGTGAACTCGACGACCAGCCCCTGGGCCTCCAGGGTGCCCTCGTCCTGGGCTGGGACGGTGGTGACGTCGGGATCGGTCATTGTGGGCTCCCCTCGCCGATGCGGAAGCAGGCGGCCTGCCGGTCCGGCCCGTGGAGGTCGAGCGGCGGCACGGACGCCGTGCAGGACTCGACCGCTCGCGGGCAGCGCGGCGCGAAGGCACAGCCGGGCGGCAGGTCGGCAGGGTCCGGGGGGTCGCCCGGCAGACCGGCCGGCGCGAAGCGAGCCAGGGGGTCACCGACCTTGGGGAACGCCGCGGACAGCGCACCCGCATAGGGGTGTAGCGGCCGGCCGAAGACATCGGCGGCGGGACCCGTCTCGACGACGCGGCCGGCGTACATCACCACGATCCGGTCGCAGAGGTCGCCGAGGACCGACAGGTCGTGGCTGATGATGAGCATGCCGACACCCAGGTCGCGGACCAGATCGCGCAGCACGTCGAGCACCTGGGCCTGGACCATCACGTCGAGCGCCGTGGTCGGCTCGTCCGCGACGACCAGGGAGGGCCGGCACGCCAGGGCCATCGCGATCATGACCCGCTGCTTCTGACCACCCGACAGCTGGTGGGGATAGGCCGCGGCTCGCTGCCGCGGGAGGCCGACCTGTTCGAGCAGCTCGCCGACCCGCTCGACCACCTGGGACTCGGAGAGGTCGGGCTCGTGGGTGGTGATGGCCTCGCCGATCTGCTGGCTGATGCGGTGGACCGGATTGAGGGAGTGCAGGGCACCCTGGAAGACGATGGAGGCACCAGCCCAGCGCAGGACGCGCAGATCGCCCCAGCGCATGGTCAGCACGTCGGCCCCTTCGAACAGGACCTCCCCCGTCACCGTCGCGCTGGCCGGCTGGAGGCGCAGGATCGTGCTGGCGAGCGAGGACTTGCCGCACCCCGACTCGCCTGCCAGCCCGACGATCTCGCCGCGGCCGACGGCCAGGCTGACGTGCCGCACCGCCGGCACGTCGCGACCACCGGCGCGGTAGGTGACGCTCACGTCGCGAAGCTCGAGCAGCTGAGTCGACTCGTCACTCATCAGCGACCTCGCAGACGCGGGTTGAGCACCTCTTCGAGGGCGCGGCCGATCAGGGTGAACGACAACACGACCACGACGACGCAGATGCCTGGGGGCAAGAAGAACCACCACGACCCGGTGGTGATCGCGCCCACCGTGTAGGCCTCGTCCAGCATCGTCCCCCACGAGACCCGGGTAGGGTCGCCCAGGCCGAGGAAGCTCAGGGTCGTCTCGCTGAGGATGGCACCCGCCACGGTCAACGTGGTGTTGGCAAAGACCATCGGCATCACGTTGGGCAGGATGTGACGGCCGATCTGATGGGCGCGTCCGGCGCCCAGGACACGCGCCCTCTCGAGGTAGGGGCGCTCCTTGATGGAGAGGGTCTGGGCGCGGATCAGCAGCGCGGTGGCCGGCCAGGAGGTCACGCCGATCACGAGCGCGATGTTGAACAGCGAACGGCCCAGCACCGTGGCGAGCACGATCGCCAGGGGCAGGAAGGGAATGACCAGGAACCATTCGGTGAGGCGGTACAGGACCGATCCCAGCCAGCCGGTGAAGTAGCCCGAGAGCAGCCCGAGCAGTGTGCCGATCACCATCGAGATGAGGGTCGCGAGCAGGCCCACGAACAGCGAGATTCGGCTTCCCCAGATGAGCAGTGTCAGCACCGACCGACCGTTCTCGTCCGTTCCGAGCCAGAACTGCGACGAGGGAGGGTCGAGCACGCCTCCGGTGGCCTGGGTCACCGACAGGCCGTCGGAGCTGGCCAGGAGCGGAGCGGCCAACGCGATGACCACGAACGTGAGCATGACGCACAGCCCGACCATGCCGGCCCGGTGACGGCGGAACTCGCGCCACCCTCGTGACAGCGACGCCCGGCGGCGCCGCCAGGTCAGCTGTCGGGTCGTGAGCGTGTTGGCCGGCGAGGTCGTCGTTGTCATGAGCGCACCCTCGGGTCGAGCAGACCATAGAGCAGGTTGGCCGCGAGGTTGGCGAAGATGACCGCTCCGGACGCCACGAGGAAGGTCCCTTGGAGCACCCAGTAGTCGGGGGTCTGCAGGGCCTCGGTCGACAGGAGTCCGAGCCCCGGGATTGAGAAGACGGTCTCGATGGTGATGGCACCGCCGACCACGAACCCGAGGTTCAAGGCGATGACCGTGGTGGAGGGCAGCAGTGCGTTGCGCACGGCGTGCCGGTTGCGGACCTGGATGTCGCGCAGTCCCTTGGCGCGCGCGGTGACCAGGTAGTCCTCCCCCACCTCGTCGAGCACCGAGGCCCGCATGATGAGGGAGTACTCCGCGAGATAGGCCAGGGTCAGCGTGATCACGGGCAGCGCCAGATGCCAGGCGGTGTCGAGTCCCGCGGCGAGGAAACCCGACCCCACGTCGGTGGAGTGCAGGCCACCCGTCGGGAACAGCCCCGGGATGGGCCCGATCCCGACCGCGAACACCGCGATCAGGACCAGCCCCAGCCACCACTCGGGCATCGAGTAGAGCACCAGCGCGCCACCGGTCGTGGAGCGGTCGAAGAAGGTGTCACGCTTCCAGGCCTGGTTGACGCCCATCCAGATCCCGATCAGGGTGGACAGGATCGTCGATGTCCCCACCAGCAGGATGGTCGGCCACATCCGGTCCAAGATCAGCTCGGAGACCGGCACGTTGTACTTGATGGAGATCCCGAGGTCGCCCGTGACCGTGTTGTGCAGGAAGGTGAAGAACTGCTGCAGCAACGGCTCGTCGAGCCCGTGCGTCCGGTTGAACTCGGCGAGCTGCTCCGGTGTGGTGAATCGGCCACGCCCCAACGTGCGGGCCGGGTCACCGGGAAGCACCCGGAAGAGGAAGAAGTTCACCACCAGCATGAACATGAGGCTCCCAGCGGACCCGAGCACCTTGCCGCCGACGTAGCGGCCATAGCTCTTGCGCCCGCGCGGGGCGCGGGGCGCGGCGCCGGTGGTCGGCGTCTCGCCGCCGACCACCGCCACGCTCATCGATGCCTCACTCGCGGTCACCTGCGGTGCCGCGACGCCGCATCAGGACGAACCCACCGGCACCGAGCAGGACCAGGAGCACCACCCCGCCGCCGATCAGGACACCCGAGCCGACTCCGTTGTCCGCAGCCGCCTTCGTCGCCTGGGAGACGCCCTCCTGGCCGGCACACTGGTCTGCCTCGGCCGCCGGTCGCATGTTGAGGTAGTTGTAGACGCCGTACTGCAGGAGCATGATCCCGCCCGGGTCCGGCTGGGGGCGCAGGCAGACGAACCGGTCGCTGCGCCAGGCCTCACCGATCGATGAGTAGGCGGTGACCAGGTAGGGCGCGTCGAGGTAGAGCTGCTCCTGCATCTGCTTGACCAGGTCCTCGCGCTTGGACTTGTCGACCGTGATGCGCTGCTCGGCGTAGAGCGCGTCGTAGGTGTCCGAGCAGTACCACGAGTCCGACCAGTTGCCGCGCTGGCCGCAGGTCATGTAGGACAGCATCGAGTCAGGGTCCGGCTCGACGTACCAGCCCCACTGGAACATGTCGAAGGTGCCCTCGAGGATCACGTCGGTCAGCTTGCTGGACTCGTAGGTCACGACCTTGCTGTCGATGCCCAGCTGGCCGAGCCACTCCTTGAAGTAGTTCATGGTGCTGAGGGACGTCGGCGAGTCCGTGCGGGCGGCCAGTCGCAAGGTGCCGATGGGAGTGCCGTCAGGCAGCGTCCGCTTTCCGTCGGAGCCGAGCGTGTAGCCGGCCTCATCGAGCAGCTGGCCCGCCTTGTCGAGGTCGAAGGTGAAGGCGACGTCGGCCGGCGGATCCCACCGGTAGCCGGTGTAGGCGGGCGGGATGATGGTCGTCCCCGGCTCGCCGGCGCCCTGGTAGGCCCGCTGGATCAGCTGGTCCCGGTCGATGGCGAAGCCGAGCGCGTAGCGGAACTTGGCGTCCAGCATCGCGGGGTTCGGATCCCCGATCGGCTCTCCGGTGTCCAGGTCGACCGACCCGGTGTTGAAGGCGATCTCGTCGAACCCCGGTGAGTCCCCGTTGATCGCGGTGATCCCGTCCTGTCCCTGGAGCGCCTTCACTTGGATGGCGGAGATCCCCTCCACAAAGTCGACCTCGCCGGTCTTGAGCGCCGCGATGGCAGGGTCTTCGCTCTTGTAGACCCGGAAGACGACCTCGCCGATGTGTGGGGCGCCCTTCCAGTAGTCGGGGTTGGCCTCGAAGCGGTAGAGGTCACCGCCGGCCTTGCCCTCGACCAGCCGGAACGGTCCCGAACCCACCACAGGCTGGCCACCCGACGGCTCGTTGGCGTAGGTCTTGACGTCCTTCTCGGACACGTCCTTCCAGATGTGCTCCGGGACGATCGGGATGGGCAGGAGCGGCAGCACCGCATTGGGCTTCTTGGTCGTCAGCACCACGGTCTCGGCGTCCGGTGCGGTCACCGAGTCGACGCCCTTGAGGTAGGAGCCCCAGGTGGCCGCCTCGGGCCCGCCGTCCATGATGCGGTTGTAGGTGTAGGCGATATCGGCGGCCGTGAGGTCCTCAGCGTCGGACCACGTCACGCCCGTGCGGATGTGGAAGGTCCAGGTGAGCCCGTCGGCCGAGGTGTCCCACGACGACGCGAGACCGGTGTTCTCCGGCTGCATGTCGTCCATCGAGTAGCCGATCATGTAGTCGTACATCAACGCCCACATCTCGAACGACTCGGCCTCGATGCCCAGGAACGGGTTGAACGAGTCGGCCTCGTTCTGCAGGGCCACCGTGAAGGTCACCCCGTCGGCCGCACGGGCCGGCGCCGCCCCCAGCGCCAGAGCCGGGCCCAGGGACCCGAGCAGGAGTGCTGCTGCAGCCACCCACCGGGCCCGGGTACGTTGACGCCCGTGACCGAGCCTCTCACCCCTCAGACCCCTCCGCAGGCGCGCCGCGACGCCACCGAGCACACCGAGCACGGCGTGGTTCGTGCCGATCCCTACGCCTGGCTGCGGCACGCGGGCTCCCCCGATGTCGTCGCCCACCTGACTGCCGAGCGAACCTTCTACGACTTCTCCGTCACCCATCTGCACTCCCTCATCGAAACGCTCCGCACCGAGATGGTCGCGCGGGTGGCACCCACCGAGGTGTCCCCTCGTCGCCATCGCGTGGCCTTTTCCTACTACACCGAGCACCCGACCGGAAGGGACTACGCCCGGTTGTTACGAGAAAAGTTCCGTCCAGATGGCGGTTTGATGACGGAATCCTCGGATGTGACGTCGGTTACTGACGGAAATCGTGCGGAAGTGTTGCTTGACCTCAATGAGCTCGTGGACGACAGCGGCTACCTCTCCATGGGCGTCGAGTCGGTGAGCCCCGACGAGCGGCTGCTGGCGTGGTCGGTCGACCGCGCCGGGGACGAGGTCTATGCCCTGCGGTTCCGCGATCTGGCTCGCGGGGAGGACCTGGCGGACCTGATCCCGCGGACCTACTACGGCGGGGCGTGGAGCGCCGACTCGCAGTGGTTCTTCTACACCGTCCACGACGAGGCCTACCGGCCGTTCCAGGTCTGGCGGCACCGCATCGGGACCCCGGCCACCGATGACGTCCTGGTTCTCGTGGAGCCCGACGACCGGTTCGAGCTCGGGGTGCGCGGCACCCGCAGCGGGGATCTGGTCGTGGTGTGGAGCGAGAGCAACAGCACCTCGGAGTGCTGGGTCGTCGATGCCCATGACGTCACCCGGGGCCCGTGGTCCGTCGGGGGTCGACGCCACGGCGTGCGCTACCACGCCGAGCACCGTCGTACGCCGGCTGGCGGCGACCTCCTCGTCGTCACCAACGACGACGCCGTCGAGTTCCGGCTGATGAGCGCGCCCGTGCCCCAGGGGGCCGACCAGGACTCCTCGGCCTGGCGGGAGGCCCGCGCCGAGGACCCCGACGACCGGTTGGAGCGGGTGGATGCGTTCGAGGACGGCGTCGTCCTCGCGCTGCGCTCCGGTGGCGACCACATCCTCCGCGTCCTCCCCCACGACGACCTCGGCGGCCCCGGGCGGGACGTGCGCTCCCGGTTCCCGGGCGGCGAGGTCTATCTCGACGACACTCCCCGCTTTGACGCGTCGGCGGTGCTCGTCGTCGACGAGGCCTACACCGAGCCCGCTGTCTGGTCGGAGGTCGACCTGGCCTCCGGTGCCGTGACGGATGTCCACCGTCGGGAGGCTCCGGGTCACGACCCCGCGCGCTATGTGACGGAGCGGCGGATGTTCCCGTCGGCCGACGGAACGCCGGTGCCCGCGACCGTCGTACGCCACCAGGACACCCCGTTGGACGGGTCGGCCCCGGCCCTGGTCTATGGCTATGGGTCCTATGAGGCCGTCTTCGAGCCGTTCTGGGACCCGGCCCTGCCCAGCCTGCTGGACCGGGGCGCCGTGTTCGTCTTCGCGCACATCCGGGGCGGAGGCGAGCTGGGCCGGCACTGGTACCTCGACGGCAAGCTCGCCCACAAGCAGCACACGTTCGACGACCAGATCGCCGTCGCCGACGGGTTGGCCCGCGAGGGGCTCGTCGATCCCGATCGGATCGCCACCCGCGGCCTGTCGGCGGGCGGGTTGCTCCAGGGTGCGGTGTTCTCCCAGCGCCCCGACCGCTGGCGTGCGGTCGTGGCCGAGGTGCCGTTCGTCGACGTGGTCACCACGATGTTCGACGAGACGACCCCGTTGACGGCCACCGAGTGGGAGGAGTGGGGTGACCCCCGCGTCCGCGAGGAGTTCGACTGGATGCTGGCCTACTCCCCCTATGACAACCTCCCGCCCGTCGGCTCGCGTCCCGACCTGCTGGTCACCGGCGCCGTCAACGACCCGCGGGTGATGGTGCGGGAGCCGGCCAAGTGGGTGGCCGCGCTGCGGGCGAGCGACCCGGAGTGGTCACCGCGTTGCCTCTTCCGCGTCGAGACCGGGGCCGGGGCCCACGTCGGGCCGTCGGGACGCTTCGGGCACCTCGCCTATGAGGCCGAGGTCTATGCCTGGCTGCTGGACCGGCTCGGCATCGCGGAGGTGACGCCGCGATGAGCGCCACAGGCTTGAGCCTGCACGACGAGGTCCTCGAGGTCGCGCGCCGGCTGATCCGCATCGACACCACCAACGGCAACGAGACCGAGGCCGCGGAGTACGCCGCCCGCTATCTCGCGGACGCGGTCCGTGGCACCCCCGGCGAGACGCTGGTCGAGGTGGAGCTGGTGGCGAAGGACCCCGCGCGAGCCAACCTGGTGGCGCGACTGCGGGGATCCGGTGAGTCCGACGACGACCTGGCCTTCGTCGGGCACTTCGACGTCGTTCCGGCCGACCCTCAGGACTGGACCCACCCGCCCTTCGAGGCCGTGGTCGACGACGACGGCTACCTGTTCGGACGCGGTGCCGTCGACATGAAGGACGAGGTCGCGGCCCGGCTGGTCGCGTTCGCCGAGCTCGCCCGGTCCGGCTTCCGGCCTCGCGCCGATCTGTGGCTGATCATCGTCGCCGATGAGGAGGACGGCGCCGCCGACGTCGGCATGCGCTGGCTGCTCGAGGCCCGTCCCGACCTGCGGCCGGCCTGGGCGGTCAACGAGGGCGGCGGCCAGCGGCTGGAGCTCGCCGATGGGCGATCGGTCCTGACCTTCGCCGTCGGCGAGAAGGGGACGCTGCCCGTCCGGGTCACCGCGGTCGGCGAGGCCGGCCACGCGTCCATGCCGACGCTGGGCGACAACGCCGTACCGCTCCTGGGTGAGCTGCTGACCCGGGTCGGCCGGGGGCTCCCGACGGTCGAGCCGTCGACGCTGCTGGCCCAGACGCTGGGGGTCTTGCTGCCCGAGGCGCCCGACGACCTGGCCGCGGCGCTCGAGGCCGCACTGCCGCTCCACCCGACGTTCGTCCACTCGCTGCCGCCGCTGGCCGGGACGACGATGGCCCCCACGCTGCTCTCGGGGTCGGCGGCCCGCAACGTGATGCCGGCCCGCGCCTGGATGGAGCTGGACTGCCGGATCCTGCCCGGTGCGACCGCCGAGTCCGTCGAGGCCGCGGTCCGGGCCCGGCTCGGCGACGGCGTCGCCTATGAGCTCGGGTTCCCCGAGGCGATGGTCCCGGGCACCGCGTCACCGGCCGAGGGACGGCTCGCCGAGGCGGTCGCCGCCTTCCTCGCTGAGCACGACCCCGGAACGACGCTGCTCCCGGTGCTGTGCACCGGCTTCACCGACTCGAGCTTCCTGCGGGCGGCCGGTGCCACGGCGGCGTACGGCTTCTCGCCGTTCCGCACCACCCCCACCGAGGTCATCGACGCCGGCTACCACAACGCCGACGAACGGGTCCACGTCGACGACATGCTCTATGCCGTCGAGTTCCACCTGGACCTGGCGCGGCGGCTGCTCAGCTGAGTTCCGCTCGGTCGGGGAGGACGTGTCGGAGCCGTGCCATCGCGTCGTGGGTCTGCGACTTCACCGTCCCCTCCGAGCACCGCATCAGCTGGGCCACCTCGGCCACCGGCAGATCCTCGTAGAACCGCAGCACCACCACCGCCCGCTGCCGCGGCGACAGCCGATCCAGCGCCTCCCGCAGCGTCGCCCGGTCGCCCACGACGGCGTCCACCGCCTCCCCCGTCGCCGGCTGCGGCAGCTCGGCCACACTCACCTCCCGCCACCGCCGACGCCGCCACCGGTTCACGCTCTCGCGCACCAACACCGTGCGGACGTAGCGCTCGGGGTCCTCTTCGATCCGCTGCCAGACCGGCACGACCTTCGCCAGGGTCATCTGCACGAGGTCCTCGGCGTCGGCCCGGTTGCCGACGAGGAGGTACGCCGACCGCACCAGCGCGGCGTACCGCCCCGCGACGTACTCCTCGAAACTGTCGCGCTCAGCCACGGTGCCGCCTGCGAGCACGGATGACCAGCGCGGCACCGGCCATCACCATGACCACCAGCCCGGTGGTCAGTCGCGGGTCCCACGGGTGTGGCGGCTCGACCCCTGGTGTCGACGGGGAGGCGACCAGGTCGGTCGCGAAGGTCCACCCC
The DNA here is from genome assembly GCA_020438665.1 of Nocardioidaceae bacterium. Next base: position 13,009 of record JAGQUE010000069.1, read on the forward strand.
ACGTCGCCTGCCTCACCGGGGTGCTTGGCGACGAAGGTGGACAGCCGGGTCGAGGAACCCGTCGCGACATCGACCGAGGCGAGCTCCATCCCGCTGCTGATGCCGAGGCTGTCGGCCGAGACGTCGGACCAGCGGATGGTCGCGACGTGGTCGCGATCCAGCCACGCGAGCACGGCCTCGGTGTGGGCGTTGTCCGGGACCTCGTCGACAAGACCGCAGCAGGTGCGCCGCGTCGTGTCCAGCGCGTAGACGGCCACCGAGTTGGGCATGCGGCCGCTGAAACGCGGGCTCTGCACGATGGCCAGCCGTCGGCCGTCGGCCGAGAGGGCCCCCTCCGGTAGCTGCGAGATCCGCGCCCCGTTGACCCGCGGTCGGCGTAGTGGGTGCACCACCGGCTCTCCGGCCAGGTCGACCAGGACGCTGCCCTTGCGCACCCACCAGGACGACCAGAAGCGGTCCCCGTTGATGGCGGGGGTCGCCACGGGTGAGAGCTGCTCGAGGAAGGGAGCACGGATCGGCGCCGGCTGGCCCAGCCGCCAGTACAGGCTCGGCGCGTTCATTCCGGAGTTCCCGATCGCGGGGGGCGCCTCGTCCTGCCCGTACTGGTAGTGCGCGAACGCGGCGACCAGGGAGTCGTTGCTGACGAAGCTGAGCGCTAAGACCATCAGGCCGTGCGCGGTCGGGATCTCGGCCCGGCGGACGCGTCCTGTCGCCGTGTCGTACACCGAGACCGCCGCCACCGAAGGTCGCTCTGCGGCAGCCTCCGACGTCGCGCCGACGGCCCAATAGGCCACCAGCCGGCCGTCGGGTGACAACGCCATCCCCTGGCCGGCGTAGTCGGGCAGATCCAGGAAGCGGTACTCACCGGTCGTGGCGCTCACACCGACGACACCCTCGGAGCTGCCCCACCACGATCCGCGTCTGGCGGGCATCGCCGCGATGAGGGGACCGAGCTCGCCGGCCTCATCGGTGCCGGGAAGCCACGTCGAGGGACTCCAGAAGTGGTCGGGCAGGTGGGTCTGGCCGCCGGGGTTGGCCGGCACCGGCTGCTGAGCCGCCTGCCACGAACCCGCCAGCAGCCCGGTGACGACGAGCACCGCGACCACCAACACCACGAGCGTCTCCCGCCGCGCCCGCGTGCGCCGGCGTACCTCGGTGTCCCACAGCCCGACCGGCGGTTGGACGTCGGCGACGTCCTCGGCGAGGTCGACGAGCCGGTCCTTGAGGTCCACGCCTCATCCTCCCCACGATCGCGGTGTGACCGGACACGAACGCGCCCGACACCCTGACCTACGTCGCGAGCCGGCTGCGGGGTTGGGTGCTAGGCGGTGACAGTGTCGGTGGGGCTCGTCATACTCGCGACATGGCCTATGACAAGGAGCTTGCGGAGCGGCTGCGCACCCAGCTCGACGGGGAGCCGGGGCTGACCGAGCAGGCAATGTTCGGGGGGCTGGCCTTCCTGGTCCACGGCAACATGGCGGTGGCCGCCGCCAGCCAGGGTGGGCTGCTGCTGCGGTGCGCACCCGAGGACACCGACGCCCTGTGTGAGGACCCGGCGGCCGAGCCGTTCGTGATGCGCAACCGGCCGATGAACGGCTGGTTGCGGATCGACCCATCGGGGCTCGGCTCCGACACAGAGCTGATGCGATGGGCCGAGGTGGGCCTGGCGCACGCGCGGTCGCTCCCGCCGAAGTAGCCGCGTTCTCTCGTCGTCCTCAGCCGCGCAGGAAGCTGAACCGCACCTCGCGCACGGCGTTGTCGACGTTCAGGTCGACCAGGCACAACGACTGCCAGGTGCCCAGCGCCAAGTGACCGCCCAGCACGGGCAGGGTGGCGTACGGCGGGATGATCGCCGGCATCACGTGGGACCTTCCGTGCCCGGGTGAGCCGTGCCGGTGTCGCCACCGGTCGTCGGCGGGCAGCAGGTCCTCGAGTGCGGCCAGCAGGTCGTCGTCGCTCCCGGCCCCGGTCTCCATCACGGCGAGCCCGGCGGTGGCGTGCGGGACGAAGACGTGGAGCAGCCCGTCCCCCTTGCCGGCCACCCACTCCTCGGCATCACGGGTGATGTCCGCGACCACCTCGCTGCCCCCGGTCCGATAGCTCCGTGTCGTCGACTCCATCCCCCGATGGTGTCATCCGGGTGTGTGTCGTTCGAGGGCGCGCCGCCGCTGGTTCACCAAGGTAGGTGGGTGAACCCGCACCTACCTCGGTGAACTCCGCACGGTAGGTGAGGGTTCACCTACCTACCTTGATGAAACGTCACCCGTTCGGCGGTGGCCGGCTCGGCGTCCTGCTCGACGGCGAGGTCAGGCAGCGCCACCCGGAGCCGAGCGAGAGCATCGCGGGCCTGGGACTTGACGGTGCCGATGGCGACTCCCAGGACCTCGGCAGTCTCCCGCTCGGTCCGGTCCTCGAAGTAGCGCAGCACGATCACGGCACGCTGTCGCGGAGCGAGCGCCATCAAAGCGTGCTGAAGCGCCAGGGCGGCATCGGAGTCGGGATCCTCGCACCCCTTGTCGGGGGTCACGTCGACGAGCACCTCACGGCCGCGCCGGCGCCGCCAGCCCGAGATGTTCTCGTTGACCATGATCCGTCTCAGATAGGCGTCCGGGTTGCCTGCGACCCGCTTCCAGGCCGGGACCGCCTTGACCAGCGTCGACTGAACCAGGTCCTCGGCGTCGTGTGGGTTGCCCGTCAGCAGGTACGCCGTCCGCAGCAGCGCCGGCATCCGCGCGGCGACGTACTCTTCGAAATCGTCACGGCCCGACACGTCGCCGCCTCAGGATCACGACCGCTCCCACCAGGCAGCCGACCATGATGGCGATGACTCCCGCCGTCAGACGCGGGTCCCAGGGCCGGCCGGGTTCGTGGGCATGGACCGTCGGAGCGGCCCACACGTCGCTGGCGACAATGATGTTCGGCGCCCAGAAGCCGGTGTCGAAGGTTGACACGAGCTCAGCGTCGCCGGTGTCCACGTCGACAGCGAAGACGCCGGGTAAGTCCCTTCTGGCGAGCCGCCCGGTGGCGACGACGTGGCTGTTGTCACGCCAGCCGAGCACCTGCCAGGCGACGGCATCGACGTCACGCATCGCGATCGGGTTCCGGGCCGGTAGGTCGGGCATCCGTCCCACCACCAGCGGGAGTCGCTCGCTGCCACTGGTGGACGGAGTCCGGTCGAAGGTCCCCACGATCCGTCGTCCGTCAGGTGACACCGCCTGCGAGGTGAGATAACGATCGGTTCTCACATAGCCTCGGACCTGGTCCTCGTCGGTGACGGCGAACCCCCGCCGGTCGCGGCTCGCCCGGGTGACCAGTCCCTGGGGGGCCGGCCCAGCGAGTGCCAAGGTCATGGACTCCCGGAAGTCGCTGAGCAGGGTCTCGTCGCCCGTGACCGGGTTCCATCGGAGCTCGGCCTGCCACGTGCTGCTGGACCCTTGGCTGGCATCACCGCCGTCGGAATAGGGCCAGATGGAGAACCAGACGACACCACCCGACCAGGCGAGACCGTCGTTGCTCAGGCCATGCTCAGACTCGATCGGGTGCCGCAGGACCCGCCCGGTCACGGTGTCATAGACGGCGATGCCCACGTAGGGGTCAACGCCACCCTCCTGCATGAGCGGATCGCCGCCGGGCCTGCCGGTGTAGGCGTAGGCGAGCCATCGACCATCGGAAGACAGGGCGAACTCCCATGGATCGGGATAGGGGGTCACTTCCGGGAGGTCAAGGAATCGATAGGTCCCGTCCGTCCCGACGCCGACCAGACCGTTGCTGCTCCGGCCGAGCCAGTCCTTGCGCTCAGCTCCCATGATGGCGACCAGGGGCCCGATCGGTCCCTTGTCGTCGGTGCCGGGCAACCACACGCTGGGGGTGAAGAAGCGATCCGGGAGCACCAGTCTGGCCGGCTCGTCGGTCGGTACGGCGTCGGGGATCTTCGTCCACAAGGTGGCGACGCCGACCCCGGCCACCAGGGCCAGCACGAGCGTCGCCGCCACGGCGGCCGCCGTACGGCGCAGCTGCCGAACCCGGCCGCGACGCCACAGGTCCGCCGTGTCGGCCGGCTCCGGTGCACGGGTGGCCAGCTGCTCCAGCCGCTCACGCAGGTCGACGCTCATCGCTCCTCCTCGGTCAGCTCCTCACCGAGGAAGACGCCGTATCGGCCGGAAAGGTGGGGTCGGCGCCGCTGGTTCACCAGGGTAGGTGGGTGAACCCGCACCTACCTCGGTGAACTCCGCACGGTAAGTGAGGGTTCGCCTACCTACCTTGGTGAACCGTCACCACGCGAGCGAGCCGACGTCAGCCGCGCCGCAGGTTGCGGAGGACGTACTGCATGATCCCGCCGTTGCGGAAGTAGTTCGCCTCGCCAGGGGTGTCGATGCGGACGACGGCGTCGAACTCGACGTCACCGGCGCTCACGCGCACGGTGCGAGGGGTGCGCCCCTCGTTGAGCTCGGTGACCCCGGAGATGGAGAAGGTCTCCTCCCCCGTCAGTCCGAGGGACTCGGCGTTCTGGCCGGCGGGGAACTGCAGCGGCAGCACGCCCATGCCGATCAGGTTGGATCGATGGATCCGCTCGTAGGACTCCGCGATCACGGCCTTGACTCCCAGCAGCGCGGTTCCCTTGGCGGCCCAGTCGCGCGAGGAGCCGGAGCCGTACTCCTTGCCGGCCAGCACGACCAGCGGGGTGCCGGCCGCCTGATAGCTCATCGACGCGTCGTAGACCGAGGTGACGTCGCCGCCGGCGGTGAAGTCGCGGGTCACACCCCCCTCGGTGCCGGGGGCCAGCTGGTTGCGCAGCCGGATGTTGGCGAAGGTGCCGCGGATCATGACCTCGTGGTTGCCGCG
>JAGQUE010000657.1 GCA_020438665.1 Nocardioidaceae bacterium
CGGGCGCCGGGCGGTCCGGCGCCGCGGGTGGCCAGTCCGGGCCCGGCGACTCGGGGAGCCAGTCCTCGGGCGGCTCCGGCGGCTCGTCGGGCGGCTCGTCGGGCGGCTCGTCGAGCACCAGGCCGACGACGTCGACCGTCACCGGTGACGTCGCCCAGACCCAGTGGGGTCCGGTCCAGGTCCAGCTCGCGATCGCGGACGGGAAGATCACCGACGTCGCGGTGCCGCAGTACCCGAACGGCAACAGCCAGGACGTCGAGATCGCTCGCTACGCCCTGCCGATCCTGATCCAGGAGACCATCGACCAGCAGAGCGCGAACATCGACATGGTCAGCGGCGCCACCTACACCAGCGCCGGCTACATCCAGTCCCTCCAGAGCGCGCTCGACCAGGCGGGGCTGTGACGCCGACGCCGGTGCCACCCGCCACGACGCCGACGCCGGTCCACCGCCGGGTCGAGATGGTGATGGGCCTGCCGATCAGCCTGGCGCTGCGCGGCCCGCACGCGACCGGTGTCCGCGCCGACGCCGCCTGGGCCGAGGTGCTGGCGGTGCTGCGCGAGGTGGACCGGGTCTTCAGCCGCTACCGGCCCGACACCTTCATCTCCCGCCTGGGCCGCGGCGAGATCGGCGTCGACGACTGCCCACGCGAGGTCGCGGAGGTGCTGGCGCTCGGCGAGGAGGCGCGGCGGGCGTCCGGCGGCGCCTTCGACGTACGGCGTCCCGGCGTGCCGCTCGACACCGACGGCGTCGTCAAGGGCTGGGCCGTGCAGCGCGCGGCGCACGCGCTCGACGACCTGGCCGGCACCGACTACTGCCTCTCGGGCGGCGGCGACATGGTCTGCGAGGTGCGCGACCCCGACGCAGAGCCCTGGCGGATCGGCATCGAGGACCCGCGGGACCCCAGCCGGGTGCTCGCCGTCGTACCGGTGCGCCACGGCGCCGTCGCCACCTCGGGCGGCGCCCACCGCGGCGCGCACGTCGTGCACGCCGGGACCGGGCACCCACCCCAGGGCGTGGCATCGGTGACCGTGGTGGCCGCCGACCTCACCTGGGCCGACATCGACGCCACCGCGGCGTACGCGATGGGCCACGACGCGCTCGCGTGGTTGCGCACCCGGCCCGGGCGCAGCGGGCTGGTCGTCTGGGCCGACGGCCGCACCGACACCTTCGCGGTGCCCGGCTGACGGAGCTCCCGACTCGACGGGCGGCGGCTCCAGGAGTGAGCCCGCCCGTCCGGGGGAACGAGGACGTCGTGGAGCGTACGACGAGAGGGAGGCTCGGCGCTGCGGCGACCGTGCTGGTGGCCTGGACGATCATCCTCGCGGTGGTCCTCGGGGTCGGCTGGCTGATCACGCACGCCCTGGCCTCGAGCGTGGACCCCTGGGACAACGACACCGCGCGCTGGTTCGCCGACGAGCGCACGCCGGAGCTCGACCGGGCGGCCGACGTCGGCACCTTCCTGGGCGAGACCCCGGTGGGGATGGGCGTCGCCGCCGTCGTCGCGGCGGTGGTCTCGCTGGTCAAGCGGTCGATCCGGCCGGCGGCGTTCTTCGCGCTGCTCGTCGCCGGGATCGGCGGGTTCTACTGGGTGACGACCACCCTGATCACCCGGCAGCGCCCGCCGGTGCGCATCCTCGACCCGGGCCTGGTGCCCGACCACAGCTATCCCTCGGGCCACGTCGCCACCGCCATCGCCGTGTACTGCGGCACCGCGCTGCTCTGCTGGTGGCTGGCGCCGCGCACCCGGCCGTGGGTGTGGGTGCTGGTGCTCGTGCCGGTCTTCGTCGCGCTCTCCCGGCTCTACCAGGGCGCCCACCACGTCACCGACGTGCTCACCAGCCTCTGCTACACGACGGCCTGGCTGGCCGTCGTCGCCGGCGTCCTGGGCCTGCGCTCCTCGGCCGGCTCCCGCTCCGCGGGGTCCCGCTCAGCGGTCGTCGGCGCCCCGGGCGACGGCGCGGCTGAGCAGGACGACCCCGACCGCCATGAGCACGACGGCCAGGCACCCGGCGAGCACCGGCACGACCCATCCGGCTCCGTGGGTCGTCTCTAGCGAGATGTAGACCGTCGACACCCCGTAGACGAGCGTCACCACGCGCCGGCGGTCGCGACCGCCGCGGCGGCGAGGCTGCGCCGACGGCTCCCGTGGAGCACGGGCTTCATGCGGTTCCTCCTCCAACACCCCCGTCGGCGGACGCCCGGCACCGTAGTCGCCGGACCTGTGCGCCCGCCGCGGGCCGACTGCATGGTGGACGTGCCCGATCCATCCTGGAGCCATTCGGGACCATTCGGGACCGGCGAGGACCAAAGACCCGGCCAAACCCGTCCGTTCGGTCCTGTGGGGAGCGGCCGCGGACGCGAGAGATTGATGCCGTGCCCGGGCGTCGACGCGGATCTGGGTGTGGTACCGCGTCCGCCCGGGCTACTGCATTCCCGGGTCGGTGCCGAGGTCCACGCCGAGGTCCACGCCGAGATCCACGAGGTCCTCGGCGGCCAGCC
>JAGQUE010000658.1 GCA_020438665.1 Nocardioidaceae bacterium
AGCGAGGTCTCCGCGGCGCCGATATCGGCCTTCTTGATCACCCCCGAACCCGAGGTGAGCCGTTCGAACCACTTGCCGAGCGACGCATCCTGCTCGAACTTGGCATTGGTAAGCGCCCGATACACGTTCGCGGACACGTCGAGTTCTTCTATGCCTCGCTCGATCGCAGCTGACGACCGACGCAAGGCCATCCGGGCATGCGCGGGCTCGGTCATCAGCACATCGCACTTTGCGATGGCGAACTCGGCGTTGGCGATCAAGAGCGGAAGGTCGAGATCTTCGGCGGCGGACGCGGCAGCGACGAGCTGGTCGCGTGCCTTTCCCAACCGGAGACTGCGGTCAGCTGTCGAGAGCCTCGCCTCCTCCAAGTACCGGTGACCAGAGGTCATCGCCTGGTCGTATGGCGCCCATCTCAGGTCCTTGACGTCTTGCTGGATCTGCAGCAGCACAGGGTCGGTCTTCGAGGTCGTTCGAAGCAGGCCATCGATCACGGTGCCGATCACCTTGGCGCCGACCTTGCGATCAAGATCCTCGCCCGCGAACGCAGCCTTGAAGAGCGTGACCAGCCCGCCCAAGACGATTGACTCGATCACGGCGCCTCCTCTACCTGGGCTGCACCACCGGCAATGGTCCGCCCACGGTAGTACCTCGCCTGACCACACTCGGCGCAATCGGCCGGGGAACCCAGATCGGCCAGCAGCGGCGCTAGCGCCAACTACTCAGGACCGGAGAGGACGAGGGACTGTCCGCTGAACGGAGTTTCTGGCCCGACTCGCCGGCGAACCCATGGTGCCGTTCGCCGACGGGCGCGGCGCTGTGGTCACGATCTCAGCGTTGTAACGCGGAGATAGAGGCAACAGCACCGCGGCAGATCGCGCGACTGATCTTCGCGGATCGGCAACCGGCGGCCGCTCTCCAGCGAAACAGAGTCAAAGGGGTCGCCGCGTTGCCGCGACCATCGATGACAGGAGAACCCGCATGCGCATCCGCACACGACTCGTCGCAACGGCTTCGGCGCTCGCGCTCGCCGCAACCGGTGCCCTCGCCCTCGCCCCCGCCGCCACGGCGTCGGGCTCCCCCGGGACCACGCCATTGTCGGACGTGCTCCTCGCCGACGGTGACACGTTCGACAACAACAAGTGGGACTACGACATCGTGACCCAGGCTGTCCTCACGGTGATCGACGCCAAGGGTGGCGACACCCCCGTCGCACTCCTCACACAGGGGGACGTGGCGCTGACCGCCTTCATCCCCCGCGACATCGCGTTCTATCGCCTCGTGAAGGACCTGACCGGCAGCTGGCCGTCGAGCGAGCAGGAGGCCTTCAACGTGGTCGCCAGCCTCGGCGTCGACACGGTCGAGAAGGTCCTGCTCTATCACGTGGTCCCGGGTGGCCCGATCGACTCGGCGGCAGCGCTCGGCGCCGACGGTGCGCGCCTCGCGACCGCCGACGGCGGCAACACCTTCAAGGTCAACGTCATCACCCGGCCCAAGGGCAGCTTCGGCATCAAGCTGGTCGACAAGGACCCCGGCCTGCGCAACCCCTGGGTGATCAAGACCCAGCTGGACATCAACAAGGGCAACCTGCAGATCGCCCACGGGATCAGCAGGGTGCTGATCCCTGTCGACCTCTAGACCGATCCCAGCACGGCGCAAGAACACCCCACCGGGGTGGGCCGACACGACACGTGACGGCCCACCCCGGTCGGGGTCAGGCACGATGGGTCGGGTGACGATCCACCACGACCACCCCTTCGCCGACCCGGTTGACGACCCGCTACGGCGATTCCGGGGCAGGCTCGGTGGCACGGTGTCGCTCTGGACGGCCGGCGCCGGGCACGAACGGGCCGGCCTGACGGTGTCCTCGTTCGTGGTCGCCCGCGGCGAGCCCGGCCACGTGCTCGGGCTCCTCGACCCGGACTCGGACCTCGCCCGAGCCGCGCTCGCAACAGGCACCGCCGTCGTACAGCTGCTGGAGTGGCAGCACCGCGACCTGGCCGACGAGTTCGCCGGTGTCCTTCCGTCCCCCGGGGGACTCTTCCGGTCCGACCCGCATCGGGCCGAGTGGCAGCAGACGCGGTGGGGACCGTTGCTCGCCACCGCGTCGACGTGGGCCGGCGTCCGCGTGCGGCCCGGCCCGTAGGAGGTCGGCTGGTCCGTCCTGGTGGACAGTGTGGTCGAGCACGTCGAGGTGGGGGAGGCCGACGCGCCGTTGGTCCACCGCCGCGGTCGCT
>JAGQUE010000070.1 GCA_020438665.1 Nocardioidaceae bacterium
TGACGAAAACCGCCTTACGCTGATGAGCGGGTGCTTCCCGACACCATCACCTAGGTTGCGGGTGTGGGCTCCGAGAGAAGTGCGATCAACGGCGACGCCGAATGGGACGGCTCCGAATCACGGACGGCGAACCTGACCCGACTGCTTCGCGAGAGCGACACGGCCCTCTTCCGGGGCGTCCGCGAGGCGCTCCTCGCGAGCGGATTCACCGTTGAGGACGTTGTGCTCGCTGACCTGTGGCCAGACGACCCGGCCTGCGAGTTCGGCATCGTGATCATCCCACCGAACCGCGTCTACACCTTCGACTACTACTACGCCCAGCGAGGTGACCTTTGGGACCAGTACCGGAACGGGCGTCTGGCCAACCTGACGGAGATCACCGAAGCCTGGGCGGACGGCACCTACGCCGAGAGCGTCCGCGACGGGTTCACCCATCTGCGAGAGACGGCTGGGTGACCTCGTCTATGTGGTGACGACCCGACCGATCATCGGCAGATCCGGGTACGACGCGTCGGCCGACCCGGGCGGGAGACAGGCGCGTTCTCGAGCTCGAGGTCAGGTTCGGACTGGCACCCGTCCTCAGTCTCTGCCCCTGTCACGCTCTTAAGCGACAGTCACTCACCTCACCCATGAACGACCGTTGACGAGTTCGAAGACCACCTCGCCCAACAGCGCGCTCACCCCTTCAAACCGAGCGGCACGCATGCTACGAAGGTCCGTAGACGGTCCGTCCCCCCCGGGGGCGGACCGGGCGTCATTTCCGGGGCGATTGACGAGTGTTGACGGGCGGTGGCGAGGGGTGCACGGCGGTGTGAAGTTCTACCGAGGTTCAGCCGGTGCTGCCCGCAACTACGTGGAGGCCGACCGCGGCCGTGCCGACGACTACTACCTCGCCGAGGGCACCGGGGTCGCCCGTCACTACAGCGGCGCGCGCGGAGACGGCGCCCCGGTCCAACGGCTCGCCGACCTCGACGGAGCGACGTACGAGCAGTGGGTTGCCGGCCACGACACCGCCGCCGGCCAGCCCAAGGGACGACTCCGCCACGACGACCGCGCGTTGAGGTTCGTCGAGGTCGTCGTCAACGGACCCAAGACCTGGTCCCTCGCGGCCGCCCTGCACCCGGGCATCGCGACCGCCTATGACAACGCCCAGGAACGCGCCGCCATCGAGATCATCGGCTGGCTGGCCCAGCACACCACCACCCGCGTCGGGCCTCGCGGCCGCCAGGTCCAGGTCCCCACCGATCAGATCGAGGCGGCCGTCATCCGCCACCACACCTCCCGAGCAGGTGACCCACACCGCCACCTGCACCTGCAGCTCAACGCACGAGTCCTGGCCGGCGGTCGATGGCGTGGCCTGCACTCGGTGGGCGTGGTCGAGGCAATCAACGCCATCAACGGCATCGGTCACGCCGCCGTGATGTGCGACCCCGAGTTCCGGCAAGCCCTGGCCGACCACGGCTACCACCTCGAGCACGACACCGGCGACGTCACCGCCCTCACGCCGTACGCCGGAGCGTTCACCGCGCGCGCGGCACAGATCGCCCGCAACACCGACCGCTACGAAGCCGCCTGGCGGCGCGACCACCCCCTCGAGGAACCTGGCCCGCGCCTTCTCCGCAGCTGGGACCGGCGCGCCTGGGCCGACGCCCGCCCCGACAAGGTGACCCCCCACGACGGCACATCCCTCACGGCCCGCTGGGTCGACGAACTGCACGACCTCGGCTACCGCGCCCCCACCGCCCCGGTCGCCGCCGCCGCCGGGCTCCGCATCGGGCAGCTCGACCGCGACGCCGCCGCCGAACTGATCATCTCCCGGCTCGGCGCCAGACGCTCCAGCTGGAACCACGCCGACATCCGCGGGGAGGCCGAGGCAATCATCGCCGGCGCGGGCGTCGTCGCCGCCACCGCAGCGCGCAGCGAGCTCTCCGAAGACCTGACGGCCCGCACCATGGCACGATGCGCCCGCCTGCTCGACCGCGACGACACCCCCGATCACATCCGAGCCCTGACATCGACGCGGGTGCTTGGGGTCGAGAACGACCTCCTCGCCCGACTCGCCCGTCGCGCCGGTGCAGCGACGCCGTCCCACGACATCGATCACCCCGTGCCCGCCCACGAGCTCGACGAAGCGCAGCACAAGGTCGCCGTTGCGCTCATCGGTGAGCACCGGCTCCTCGTCATCGAAGGCGCGGCAGGCGCCGGCAAGACCACCGCGCTGGCCGCCGCCCGCGACCTGCTCGAGGGCAACGGTCACCGCCTGATCGTCGTCACCCCCACCCTCAAGGCCGCCCACGTGGCGGCCGAGCAGATCGACACCGAAGCCCACTCCGCCGGCTGGCTCATCCACCGCCACGGATTCCGCTGGGACGACGACGGCCACTGGACTCGCGAGAACGCGACCGACCCCGACGCGGATCTCAGCCCCGGCGATCTCCTCCTCGTCGACGAGGCTGGCATGCTCGACCAGGACACCGCGCTGGCCCTCCTGGCCATCGCCGACGAAAGCGGAGCACGCGTCGCCCTGGTCGGCGACCGACACCAGCTCCCCGCGGTCGGTCGCGGCGGCGTCCTCGACCTGGCCGCCCGCTGGGTCTCACCGGACGCACACCTGACCCTCGACACCATCCACCGGTTCAGCGACCCCGAGTACGCCGAGCTCAGCACCCTGATGCGCACCGGCCGCCAGCCCGGGGCCGTGTTCGACGCGCTGCTCAGCCGCGGCGACATCACCATCCACGCCAGCGAAGTGGAGCGAGTCGACGCCCTCGCCGACGTCGACGGACTCGTCATCGCCGACACCCGCCAGCAGGTCGCCGTTCTCAACGGCGCCATCCGCGACCGACGCCGACCCGACCCCGGCCCCGAGCTGGCCACCGGCGCCGGCGACCTGATCGGGCCAGGCGACCTGATCACCACCCGCCGAAACGACCCCAGTCTCGACGTCGCCAACCACGACACCTGGACGGTGCGCGCCATCGGAAGCGACGGGAGCCTGGTCGCCCGCGGGCGGCGCGGCACACGCACCCTGCCACCCGAATACGTCCACGACCACGTCGAGCTGGCCTACGCCACCACGGCCTACGGCGCCCAGGGGCAGACCGTCCCCACAGCCCACCTGGCCCTCGGCGAGAGCAGCGGCGCGGCCTCCGCCTATGTCGGGATGACCAGAGGGCGCCACCGCAACGTCGCCCACATCGTCGCCGACTCCGTCGACACCGCCCGGACGCAGTGGATCCAGACCTTCAGCCGAGACCGCGCCGACCTCGGTCCGCGCCATGCGGCCTGGCTCGCGGAGGAGGACATCGAGCGCTACGGCCCTCAGATCCGCCGCCCTACCGAACCCATCCGGCTCGCCACACCCGAGAGACGGCCGGCGCGGTCGCGCTAGGCACCCGACCATCCGGGCGCCGCCAACTCGACCGAGATATCGGGGGGACGCCCGCTCACCTGCACAAACACCCCGCCCGACGGCGCGTCCCCCCACGCCGACGGCCCGGGGGGACGCGGTCTGACAGTCCCTAGGGGGACAAGAGCGGGGACGCAGGCTCGTCACACTCCCGCGAAGGACACCCACCGATGCCGGAGGCCCCGACCATGAACCCCATCCAGATCCCCACCGACTGGGACGACAACGGCCTGCTCCTGTTCGAGGAGTTCTGCGAGCTCATCCGCACTCCACAGCGGACCGTCCGGGACTGGCGACGCCGCGGCGTCGGCCCCCGGTGGACGCGGTTCCAAGGAGTCGGCCGCCTCTACATCACCGTCGGAGAGGCGCGGCGCTTCCTGGCCGCCGCGACGGCCACCCGCACGGAGACCCGTCACCATGGCTGACCGCCGGACCGTCCCGGTCTACCTCAGCCTCGACGAGGCTGCCGAGTGCCTGTCGGTCTCGGTCAAGACCATCCGCCGCTGGATCGCCGCCGGCACCCTGCCGGCCTACCGCTGCGGCAAGCGAGCCATCCGGATCCGGCTCGAGGACCTCGAGGCGGCGCCTCGGCAGATCCCGTCGGCCCGGTGGTGAGGACACCCGCCTTTGTGCCGACGGCAACTGTCGCGCCTGGCCCAACCGACCCACGCCCGAGACTTGGTGGCCCGCTAGGGACTCCGGTGGCCACGGCTGGCGCTCCAGGCGGCATAGCTCTCGCCGATCTTCCCCGCAAGCGCCTTGTCGCGGTCCAAGATCGCGTGCTGGTAGATGGCCATCGCCGCCTGCGACGCGTGACCGGCACGTGCCTGCAGCTCGGCGGCAGTCGCCCCGTGCTGACCGGCCAGCGTCAGCGCCGTATGGCGCAGATGGTGGATCGTCAGGTCGGGCCGCCCGGCCGCCTCACGCGCAGGGCGGTAGCGGTCCATCAGGTAGCGGACGCTCATGTGGTCGGTCCGGTCGCCGGGGAACAGCAGGCCGTGCCCTCCCGGCGCCGTGTGCTCCAGCAGATGCGCCTGCAGCAGCGGCTGGAACGGCGGGGGCAGGTGCACTGTCCGGGTGCCACTCCTGGTCTTGGGTGAGCTGATGTGGCGACCGCAGCTCGGACACGCCCCAGGCACGTCCGGATCCACGTCCTTGTCCACCTTCCGCGTCACGTCGATCCGACCCGTCAGACCATCCACATCGGAGCGACGCAGCTCCAGCAGCTCACCCTCGCGCAGGCCGACGAACGCCGCCAGCACCACCAGCAGCCGCAGCCGCTCCGGCATGTGATCCACGATGACCGCCAGCTCCTCGAAGGTCGCCGGCCTCGCGACGTTGCGCACCGGCGCCGAGCCGGCACCCCGGATCTTCGGCGGCGCCCGATCGATCAACTCCTCCTCCTCGGCCGCCTGCAGCAGTGAACGCAGCAAGCGGTAGGCAGCAGCGTTCGTCGCCGTCGTCGCCGGGTCCAACGATGACCGCCACCTCTTGATCTCGGTGAGCGTCACCTCGGTCAGCGGGGTCTGCGCGAAGTAGGGCAGGATCCGGCTGACCAGCAGCTTGCGGTAGCCACGGATGGTCGTCGGCCGCAGCACCCGCTCGGTCAAGTAGCGCTGGGCGAACCCCTCGACGGTGTTGAACGCAGCCTCGCGCTGCCGCCTCTCCTCCGCCGCGCGACGAGCCTGCGGCGGCGTCCACTCGTCGTGGTCGATCAGGGCGCGCTCGCCGACCAGCCACGCCTCGGCGTCCATCCGCGTGCCCAACGTCCGCGAGTAGCGGTTGCCGTCGGGCATGGCGTAGCGCGCCCGATAGGTGACCCGGCCCGCCGCACTGACCCGTCGCTCGACCTCGCCGAAGCCACGCCTCCTGGCCAACCCGAGCCTCCGATCCCAACCCCATGCTGCGTTGGCAGAGGGAGTCCCTGTGGGGGACTGGTGGGGGAAACTATGTCACTGTGGGGGAATCTCTGGCCACTCCTGACCACGTTTTCCCTGCTCAGAGGCACTATTGACGCATGGGTCCGGGTCGCTTTGCAAGCAGGGGGTTAGGGGTTCGAGTCCCCTTGGCTCCACTCGCTGGAACCGAATGTCGTGACCTCCGCCCGGCCGAGGAAGGCGTCGCGCACGGTGTGACCCCAGATGGTGGGGTTGCCGTCGGCGTCGAGCATGGCGTTGGCATCCCACCAGGGCCCCCAGAGGAATGCGGTGGCGCCCGCGAAGTTGGGCCGCTCGGGGTTGTCCAGCTCGTCGGCGAAGAAGCGGCTGGCCTGCCGGGACCAGGTGGGGTGGACCGTGGCGGGATCGCCGTTGTAGTTGCCGAACTCGCTCTCCCAGATCACGTGGCGCTGGTGGGTCCCGCCGGTGCGGGCGTGCCAGGCAGCGGGATCGAAGGTGTTGCCGCCGTCCGGCCAGCTCTCGTTGGCGTAGTCGTGGCGGGCGAAGACCAGCTGGTGGCGACCGTCCATCCCGGGCTGACCGGCATCGAACTGCTCGAGGGCCGTCATGGCGCCGTCGTGGTAGGTGTGGGAGTAGTCCGGAAGGTCGATGATGAGGATCCCCGTGTAGCCCAGACTGCGCCAGTGGGCGACGGTGTCGCGCATCGCGGTCGCCCAGGTGGTCCACGTGTCGGGGAAGTTGTTGGGCTCGTTGACGGGCTCATAGAACACCCGGTCGTCGGGACCGAGGGCTTGATAGACGTCGGTCATCATGGGGAACGCCTCGGCATAGTGGGCGGGCCAGTTGGCGCCGCCGGTGACGCCGCGGGTGGCGTCGACCCAGCTGACGTAGAGATAGAGGCCGTGGGCAGCGGCGGCGTCCCGCCAGGCCTGGATGATCGTCAGCCGATCCGCCTTGGTGTACCCCTGGCCATCGGTGTTGTAGTCCTCGGCGCGGACGCGGAGCCGGATGTGGTTGCCGCCCCAGGCCTGGATGGTCGCGGCGATCTGGTCGCGGTTGCGGTACTGGGTGAGGGCGAACCAGCCAGGCCCGGTGACCCAGTCGGGTACGCCCCACACCGCCACCCCCGCCATGCGGGCCGCCGGGCCGCCAGGACCGCCGATCCGCAGCGTGGCAGGGGCCCCGCTCGTCGCCTGGTCGACCCACAGGCGGGGTGGGCTCGGTAGGGAGTCCGCGGCGGGGACGGGCGCCGCAGGGATGATGCGCACCGTTGCCCAGACCCCGACACCCGCCTTGGTGACTGGCGCGACGCGCACCTCATAGGTCGTCCCGTTGACGAGGCCGGTCAGCCGGGCCCGACGCGAGCCCGCCGCATGCGTCGTGACGCGGCGGGACCTCGAGGCTGCTGCCGCGGCGAGCGTGACGCGATAGGCCGTCACCCTAGGGCGCGACCCGAGGCGGGTGGGCGCCCGCCACCCCAATGCAACGGCGCCGTCGGCGGGCGCCCAGCGCGTCAGCGCGACTGCTCCGGCGACCCGGGAGGCCCGGGACGGGGTCAGCCTGACCCGGCAGGGCTCGCCGGCGCCGTCGGCGGTCACCGCTGCCACGGAGACGCCGTACGTCGTCAGGTCCTTCAGGTCGGTCAGCCGGAAGGCGCGGGTCGATGCGGGGACCAGCTGTGACCATGGGCCAACCCCATCACGATCCACGCCGTCGCGAGACAACCGCCAGCCGGTGATCGGCGACGACCCGGCCGCGGCCGGCAGCCCCCATCGCAGCGTCACCACGTGGTTCCCGGCCGACGCAGCCGTCACTGAGGGTGGGCCCGGCAGGGTCACCCCCGCGGCGACGCGGACCAGGCGTCCCGTGCCCGGCGGCGTGGCGGGACCTCCGGCCATGGCCAGCCCGGTCACCAGCGTCGCGGTCGTGAGCAGTCGAGCCAGGACACCGAGAATTGGCCGCATATCCGGCCCTTCGACCTGGCCGACCGGGTGTTGAGGGCTCCTTCGGGAACTGGCCGCCGGGATGCCACCGATGCTCAGACGGCGCCAGTGTCAGCGCCGTGCGATGAGCACGTCGGCCTGCTCACCTCCGGTGAACGCAGTGAAGGCCAGGAACCGGCCGTCGGCCGAGATCGCCGTTCGCTGGTACCAGACGTCGGGGCCGGCGACCGCCTCGAGCTCACCGGTGCGGGGATGCCACAGCATCAGGTAGCCGTCGTGGTACCACGGCAGCAGACCCGGGTGGTCGCCCAGGCCGGCGTCGTCGCTTCGCGCCTTCGGTTCAGAACGGCGGCCTGGCAGGAGGGTCTGCGGCTGCCCCTGGAAGTTGTCGAACACCACCGTTGCCCCATCGCCCGAGAGGCTGGGGGAGAACGAGGCGAAGAAGTCGCCGAACCTCGGTGCCTCATCGAGCTGGCCCGATGACCGGTCCCACCACCACACGTTGTCGAGGCAGGAGAAGCTCATGGCCCCGCCATCACCGCTCAGGTCCACACCGTCGCACTCAGCCGGATGATCCGTGAGCCGGGCCACCTCGTCACCGGACCCTCGGTCCAGGACACGGACGACGCCGTTCGTCCCGCCCCCGTCACCGTTCCAGTCGCTGTGTGCCCACGCGACGGTGCTCCCGTCACCGGAGATCGCGGCAGAGGTGCGCCACTGCAGTGTCGTCACACGGTCGAGGAGGGTCGCGAGGCCGGTCGTCCGGTCCCAGACCTTGAGGTCGGAGCTCGGACCCCAGTAGCTCATGGTCGTCGACCAGGCGACGAAGCGACCGTCCGCCGAGATGTCCACGGACTCGCAGTCACCCCGGTCGATCGTGAGCCAGCCGCCCGTGCGCCTGTCCCACACGTGTGTCCCATCGGCGTCACAGATCGCGGCATAGCGGCCGTCCGCTGAGAGCTGCCCGTCCGGGAAAGCGTCCTCCTCATAGCGCCGGACCACCATGGACCGGCCCGTGGACCGGTCCCACAGCTCCAGCGCACCATAATGTCCCGGAGTGTCGATGGGCTCGCGGACGTCGTAGCTGGCGCGCATGAGCAACCAGCGCCCCGACCCCGAGAGCGACAGCACCTCGTGGGTGTCGGCCGGACCGTTCTGGGTCACCTGCTCGGTCGGGAGCCAGGCGATGGAGGCATCCCCGGGGCCGGTGTCGCCTCCCGTCCCGGGACCGCCCGGTTGCGGCTGTCCGGCGTAGGTCGATTCGTCGACGACCTCGAGCGGCACGGTGGTGAGGCCATAGTCGCCCACCTCCGGGGTGTACTCGACGGTCAAGTCCACGGGCCCCGACGGGGGTCCGGTCGGGATCCCGGAGATGACGCCTGACTCTCGGTCGAGCGACAAGCCCGGGGGTAGTGGCGTGTCCAGGCCGACGCTCCACAGCCCCGGCATCGGACGGGCCAGCCGCAAGGTCGCCAGATAGGGCTGGCCGACCACGGCGTCGGGTAGCGACGTCGTGGCGAAGATCGGTGCCGGTGGGGCGTCCCAGACGTTCATGCATCGGTCGAACGAGTCGCCGAGCGGCCAGCTCTTGTCGAGCAGCACCGCGGTGCCGTCCACGACCCAGAAGTCGTAGAAGAGCTCCAGCCGCACCGTCAGGAACAGGCCGAGCGTGGCGCAGATCTCCTGGTTGCCCAAGGACAGCTCGGCGGTCGCCCCGATGCGTGGGACCGCCTCCGCCCCGACCCGGTCCAGCCAGCTGAAGCGGAGACTCGGCCCGGCCGACATCGTCACGGTCGTGGTCGCAGCACCCGTGACATCGGCGCCGTCGTAGCGCACGTCGAACACCGGCCTGCCGCCGTCGTCTGCGGTCCAGGCGAAGCCCGCCTGCCACGCATGCGAGAAGGTGACCCGAGCGCTGGCAGCGAGATCCACGGACATCTCCACCGCCGGACCGACCGAGATCAGCGCTCCTGTCGTGCCCACCGGCACCTTCACCCCGAGCGCTGAGGCCCAGTCGCGATTGAGCTTGCAGGTCACCCCCTCGTGGAAGCCGACCTTGACGCCGAACTCCGAGCGGAACGTCACCCAGGACTCCAGCCGCTGCGGGGTGCCGAACACGTCGGAGTCATAGCGGAAGTGAGCCCGGAAGTCGGTCAGCAACAAGATGACCTCCAGGTCGCCCTCGATGCGCACGAGATCGGTGCCGTGCTTGGCCCCGGTGCAGTCCATGACCCCCGCAGGCAGCTTGTTGAACGCGACGGTCGCTCTTCCGGCGCGGTCATAGGTCACCCGGCCGTAGCGGTGGTCGATCGCGTTCGCGGGCACCGTCGCCGGCCCGTCGAAGCTGAGGTGCGACTCATCCAGGACATCGTCGAGGGGAGCTTGGGCGACCGTGACGAACCAACCTCCGGCCGACCTCGACGCCACCTCGCTCACCACGCCCGCCAGGCCCATCGGGGCGACGGTGCCCCCTGGTGCCAGGAAGAACGGCTGGTCGGTCGCCGGAGGGGTCGTGCCACCGCCCAGCGTCATCAGCCAGGGGTCGTGGCGAGTGTTGCCGGAGGCGAGCACGCGATCACCACCGGTGACGGCGAGGACTCCGCTGGGGTCGCCGACGTAGGTGCCCTGGGCGGGGGTGAAGTCCACCGACTCGTGAGCGGGAGGCTCGACGAAAGTGAAGCCGTCCGCCGTGGTGGCGCGGCTCTTTCCACCGACGGTGGACACGCGCACGTGTTGGTCGCCGGGGAGGCTGGCTGGTGTCACGACGGTCAGCCGGGTCGCCGAGATGCGGCGTACGGCGACGGCGACCGCATCGCCGAAGCGGACCTGGACGCCGGGGGCGAATCCACTGCCTCGCACGGTGACCGTGTCCCCTCCACCGACGCTGCCTCGTGCCGGCGTGACGCCCGAGACCGTGGGGACGCCCCAGTAGGAGAAGCGACTCCGGCCACCGGTGATGCTGCTGCCCGTGCGGGTCACCACCCGCACGCGCACCGTGCCCGGCGCGCTCCGCCGCGGGGGTATGACGGTGAGACGACGACTCGAGACGACCCTGATCTTGCGGCCCTTTCGGTCGCCGAACCAGACGGCCTTCACCGCGGTGAAGCCAGACCCCTTGATCGTCACGCGCCCGGGAGCGAGCGGCCCCGACGAGGGCGCGACAGCCGTGACCTTCGGTCTGGCCCCGGCTTCGGCCGGGGCCCACCCGAGCATCGTGACGGCCAGCGCCGCCACCAGGACACCCACGACGCGGGCACGCAACGTCATCGACAGACCTTCCCCCTAGGACGAACGCACACTAAGCGGTCAGCCTCGGTCAGGACGGCGGTTCGGGCCCTGGATGCGCGTCGCGGCCGCATGGCCTGGCTCCCGGCAGGCGATCACTGCCACCACGAGCGGCGCCCGGCCCGCGGTCACGACGGTCCAGGCGGACGCCGTACGCTCGACGTCGTGGCCAGACCCCTGCGATCGCCTGTGCTGCGCGCCGTGGCGCCGCGGTTCTGGGCGGCGCACCTGGCGCTCGTCGTGGCGCTGGCGATCACCGGATGGCTCGGGATGTGGCAGTACCACG
>JAGQUE010000010.1 GCA_020438665.1 Nocardioidaceae bacterium
TGACGTTGAGCCGGTCGAGCCCTGCCTCCGCGAGGGCACCGGCCATGCGGGAGAGGCCCAGGCCGTTGGTGGTCAGCGAGATCTCGACGTCCGGACCGGCCTCACGGCTGCGGCGCACGATGTCGACGAGGCCGCGTCGCACGAGCGGCTCCCCCCCGGTGAAGCGCACCTCGCGGATGCCCAGCAGCCGGACGCCGATGTCGATCAACCGGACGACCTCGTCGTCGGTCAGCACGGTGTCGTCGGGCAACCAGTCGAGCCCCTCGGGCGGCATGCAGTAGGAACAGCGCAGGTTGCAGCGGTCGGTCAGGGACACGCGGAGGTCGGTGGCCACCCGTCCGAACCGGTCGTCGAGGATGCGCTGAGTCACCCGGCCGAGTCTACGTGTGGCCCCCCACACAAGGACATCGCCGACGCGCAGAGCGCCCGGCACGGTCGCCCTTCCGGCCACGGGTTAGCCTCGTCGCCGTGCGGCAGTTCCGCTTCCTCCTGTCCCGGCGCTGGATCCTCCTCGCGCTGGCGGTCGTGCTGCTCAGCTATCTGGCCTACGTGCTGGGGCAGTGGCAGTTCCACCGCCTGGCCGACCGCAAGGAGCGCAACGCCATCACCGTGCGCAACGAGTCCGGCACGCCGGCGCCGCTGGGCGGCGTGCTGGCCATCGGTCGTCCGGTGCCGGCGACGTCGGAGTGGAAGCTGGTCACGGCGACCGGACGCTATGACCAGGACGGCACGGTGGTCGTGCGCTACTCGACCCGCAACGGGGCCTCGGGCGTGGACGTGGTCGTCCCCCTCGTGACCGACAGCGGCACCGTCCTGGTCGACCGCGGCTGGCTGCGCGCCGACAACACCAGCGCGACCCCGGACGACGTTCCGCCGCCGCCTCCAGGCGACGTGACCATCCAGGGGTGGGTGCGTGCCGACGCGACCGGCGACAGCACGGTGGTGACCGACGGCTCGACGCGAGCGATCAGCAGCCGCACCATCGGCGACTACCTCGGCCGCGACCTGCTGAGCGGCTTCGTGGAGCTCAAGTCGGAGGACCCGGCGCCCGACCAGCCGCTGGTGCCCGTGGAGCTCCCGGACCTGGGCAACGGGCCGCACTTCTTCTATGGCCTGCAGTGGTGGTTCTTCGGACTGCTGGCGGTGGGCGGGTTCATCTATCTGGCCTGGGACGAGTGGCGCAACCCCGGGGCTCGCCCGGCGACGTCTGGATCCGACGCTAGAGCGAGCGCTGCAGCCCGCCGTCCACCGGAAGCATGACACCCGAGAGATAGGACGCCGCCGGCGACAGGAGGAACGCCGCCACCCGGCCCAGCTCGTCTGGCCGGCCATAGCGTCGCAGCGGGATCTCGGCCTCCGCCGCGGCGCGGGAGGCCGCAGCATCGCCGGTCGCGGCGTCGAGTGACGCCAGGCGCTCGGTGGCGATCTTGCCCGGCAGCAGGCCGTTGATGCGGATGCCGTGGGGGCCGACCTCGTCCGCGAGGCTCTTCAGCGCCATCGCCAGTCCGGGCCGCAACCCGTTGGAGATGCCGAGGCCCCCGATCGGCGCCTTGACGCTCGAGGACAGCACGAAGGCGAGGGCACCGCCCGGCTCCAGCACGCCACAGAGCTCGCGGGCGAGGCGCAACGCCCCCAGGAACACCGACTCGAAGGCCTGCAACCAGGCGTCGTCCGTGGCCTCCAGCACGCCTCCGTACGGCGGCCCCCCGACGCTGACCAGGGCCCCGTCGACGCGGCCCCAGCGGCGCTGGGCGGCCGCGATGAGCCGGGCAGGCGTGGCAGGATCGGCGTTGTCCGCGACATAGGCCTCCGCGTGCTGCTCCCCGAGGCTGCCGACGGCGGCGGTCAGCGAGTCGTGGTCGCGGCCCGAGACCACCACGCGCGCGCCCTCGGCGACCAGCGCCTCGGCTCCCGCGCGGCCCAGCCCTCGGCTCCCGCCCGTCACCAGATAGACACGATCACGCAGCCCCAGGTCCACGTCTCCCCACGCTACCCGACCTGAACAGCCGCTCGCCGAGCGCCTCCGGCGATCTTGACGTCAGGCTCAGACCTCCGACGGCGTCATCTCGGGCGCGTCGCGGAACTGGGTGCGATAGAGGTCGGCATAGAGGCCTCCCTCGGCCAGGAGCTCGTCGTGGGTGCCGCTCTGGCGGATGCCGCCCTCGTCGAGGACGAGGATCCGGTCGGCCTCCCGGATGGTCGAGAGCCGGTGGGCGATGACCAAGGACGTGCGGCCGGCCAGTGCGGCGTCGAGCGCTCGTTGCACCGCGACCTCCGACTCGCTGTCGAGGTGGGCCGTCGCCTCGTCGAGGACCACGATCGCGGGCGCCTTGAGCAGCAGCCGGGCGATCGCGAGCCGTTGCCGCTCGCCGCCGGACAGCCGGTAGCCACGATCGCCGACCACGGTGTCGAGTCCTTCCGGCAGACCGCGGATGAGAGGCGCGATCTGGGCGGCCTCGAGGGCTGCCCAGATCTCCTCGTCGGTCGCATCGGGCCGGGCATAGCGGAGGTTGGCGCCGATCGTGTCGTGGAACATGTGGGCGTCCTGGGTGACGTAGCCGACCGCGTCCTCCAGTGACTGGAGGGTCAGGTCGCGAACGTCGTGCCCTCCCACGCGCACAGCGCCACCGGTGACGTCATAGAGCCGCGCAACCAGGTTGGTCACGGTGCTCTTGCCGGCGCCGGAGGGGCCGACGAGGGCCACCATCTGGCCGGGCTCGGCCAGGAACGACACGTCGGTGAGGACCGGACCCGTGGCCCGGGACTCGCTGCGGGCCACCACCTCGAGTGAGGCCAGCGAGATGTCCTCGGCGCGCGGGTAGGTGAACGACACGTGGTCGAACTCCAGC
>JAGQUE010000659.1 GCA_020438665.1 Nocardioidaceae bacterium
GCCGACTCACCCTGCCGACTCACCCGGCGGACTCGGCCGCCGCCGCGGCCCGGGCCGCGCTGGCCGACTGCCCGCGCAGCTCGATCTTGGGCATGAGCAGCACGATCAGGAACGCGAACACCGCCACGCCGCCGGCCATGAGGAAGACCTGGTCCATGGACTCGGCGAACCCGACCTTGAACGGGTGGGAGAAGACGTCGCCGAGTCGGTTGATCACCGACGAGTCGTTCTGCACCGAGTCGATGAAGCCGCCACCCGCGGTGGGGTTCTGCAGCGACTCGATGAGGCTCTTGTTGGCCGGGTTGGCCATCACGGTCGGGTCCTGGACGGCCTGCTGCCAGGCGGGCGTGGCCACCGCCTTGGCGACCGCGTCCTTGATGTTGGCGCCGAGGCCGTTGAACAGCACCGACAAGAAGACCGCCACGCCCAGGGTGCCGCCGATCTGGCGGAAGAACGTCGCCGCGCTGGTGGCGACGCCGATCTCCTGGGGCGGTACGGCGTTCTGCACGATGACGGTGAGCGGCTGCATCGTGTTGCCCAGCCCGAAGCCGAGGATGAACATGAACAGCATCACGATCACGGTGGAGGTGTCGGCACCGACCCGCGAGAGGAGCAGGAGGCCGACGGTCGCCAGCCCGGTGCCGATGATGGGGAACTGGCGGATCTTGCCGGTCTTGGACGTGATGATGCCGGAGCTGGCGGCGGCCGACATGATGCCGGCGACCATGGGCAGCATCATGAAGCCCGAGGTCATCGGCGAGGCGCCGTGGACGATCTGCATGTACTGGGGCAGCACCGTGATGGCGCCGAACATGGCGGCGCCGATGATGACGCTGGACGCGATCACCACGGCCGCCGTGCGGATGCGGAAGATGCGCAGCGGGATGAGCGCATCGTCGCCCATCGCCTTCTCGACGAGGACGAAGCCGACCAGCCCCACGACGCCGATGGCATAGGCCGTGACCGACCGGCCGGAGGTCCACCCCCAGTCGCGCCCCTGCTCGGCGACGGTCAGCAGCGGGACCAGCCCGACGACCAGCATGCTCGCACCCCACCAGTCGATGCGGGACTCCCGCCGGTGGTGGTGCAGGTGGAGGGTGCGACTGACCACGGCGAGGGCGGCGACGCCGATCGGGACGTTGACGAGGAAGACCCAGCGCCACCCGGTGATGCCCAGGATCGAGGAGGCGTCCGCGAAGAGGCCGCCGATGACCGGGCCCAGCACGCTCGACGTGCCGAAGACGGCCATGAAGTAGCCGGTGTACTTGGCGCGCTCCCGCGGCGAGACGATGTCGCCGATGATGGCGAGCACCAGGGTGAACAGGCCCCCTGCGCCGAGTCCCTGGAACGCCCGGAACGCCGCCAACGAAGGCATCGACCAGGCGAACGAGCAGGCGAACGACCCGACGATGAACACGACGATCGCGAAGATGAACAGCTTCTTGCGGCCGTAGATGTCGCCGAGCTTGCCATAGATGGGCGTGGTGATGGTCGAGGTGATGAGGTAGGCGGTCGTCACCCACGCCTGCACGGACAGTCCGTTGAGGTCGTCGGCGATGGTGCGGATCGCCGTACCGACGATCGACTGGTCGAGCGCAGCCAGGAACATCCCGAGCATCAGCCCGGAGAGGATCGTCAGGATCTGGGCGTGGGTGTATTCGCCGGTCTCCGACGGGCTCAGCTCGGCGGCGGCATCATCAGCGGGGGTCACGAGAGCCCAGAATAGTTGACCCGGACAACCGGATCCCTCACCGTCCGACGAGCACGCGCGGATTGGCGAACACGCGGCCGTCGGCGGCGCCGGTGCGCAGGTGGATGTTCTGGAGCAGCCCCACCGCGAGCAGCGTCGCGAACATCGAGGAGCCGCCGTAGGACACGAACGGCAGGGGTACGCCGGTGACCGGCATGATGCCCAGGCACATGCCGATGTTCTGGAACGCCTGGAAGCCGATCCAGCAGGCGATGCCGGCGGCCGCGACCCGGCCGAACGGGTCGCCGGAGGCCACCGCGATCCGTAGCGCGCGCCAGACGACCACGCCCATCAGAGCGATCAGGAGGGTGGCCCCCACGAGGCCGAGCTCCTCCCCCGCGACGGTGAAGACGAAGTCGGTGTGCTGCTCCGGCACGAACCCGGCGCGGGTCTGGGAGCCGTGGAAGAGCCCTTGCCCGAGCAGTCCGCCGTTGCCGACGGCGATGCGGGCCTGCTCGGTGTTGTAGCCGGCCCCGCGCGGGTCCAGCCCGGGGTTGGTGAACGCCAGGAACCGGTCGACCTGATAGCTCTGCAGGACCCCGCCCGCCACCGCGACGACGGCGGCCGTGGCACCGCCCGCGAGCATGAGGGCCAGCCACCGGCGTGGCGCGCCGGCCGCGGCCAGCACCCCGAACACCGTGGCCGACAGCACCAGCATCGTGCCCAGGTCGGGCTGGAGCAGGATCAGCACGGCAGGGACCCCGGCGATCACCAGCATGCCGACGACGTCGAGGCCCGCGACCCGGTGGTGCCACCGGCCCTGGGCCCGCTCGGCGACGAACAGCGCCATGCCGATGACCACCGCCAGCTTGGCGAGCTCCGACGGCTGGAGCGACAGGCCCGCGAAGGTCAGCCAGGACCGGGAGCCGTTGATGGTGCTGCCGGCCACCAGCACGAGGGCGAGCCCGACGACCGCGACCAGATAGGCGGCCGGGGCCAGGATCCGCACCCAGCGGTGGTCGGTGGTCATCACGATGGTCATCAGCACCAGCCCGATGACGGCGTTGGCCAGCTGCTTGCCGAGGTAGGCCCGCGGGTCACCGCCGGTCAGCGCGGGGTCGTGGGAGGTCGCGGACCAGACGAGCAGCACCCCGAGCGCCAGCAGCCCGAGGACGGCGCCGACGAGGACCCAGTCGAGTCCGGGGAGGCGCTGGCGGGAGACGGTCACGAGCCACTCCTGGGGGCGGGCGGCAGGATCGAGCCGTCACGGGTGAAGGTCGGCAGTCGCGTCGGCGGGGTCACGCCGGGGATGGCCGCGCGCCGCGGGTCGACCCGGTCGCCGCGCACGCCATAGAGCGCCTCCCAGATCCTGCGGACGGCGGGCCCGGAGGTCCCCGACCCGGTGCCGGCCTGGCTGACCATCATCACGACCACGTAGTTCTCGTCATAGGAGGCCACCCACGACGTCGACTGCTTGCCGTGGACCTCGGCCGAGCCGGTCTTGGACCGGATGTGGACCCGGTCGAGGGGGAACCCCGTCATCTTCCAGGCCATCGTCCCGACCTTGGCGGTCCCGAGCAGCGCCTGGTCGACATAGCGCAGCGACGCCGGCGAGGCCGGGACGTGCCCGACCACCTTGGGCGCGACCCGGCGTACGACGCTACCGTCCGGCGCGACTACGGCCTTGCCGATGCGGGGCGCATAGAGGGTGCCGCCGTTGCTGAGCGCGGCATAGGCGCGGGCGAGCTGGAGCGGGGTCACCACGGTGTCGCCCTGCCCGATCGAGAAGTTGACCGCGTCGCCGGCACGGTAATAGCTGCCCTCGAGGCAGAACTCGTGGGCGAACAGGTGCAGGTAGTCGCTGCCGGGCTCGCGGTCGAGCTTGCAGTAGTAGTCCTTCATGGCGCGCCAGTAGGCGAGCTTCCAGCGTCGGTCCGCGATCCGGCCGGCGGCCTCGCCGGGCAGGTCGATCCCCGTGGGGCGGCCGAAGCCGAAGCCCTTGGCCTCCTCCACCAGCGGGTCCTTGGCGTGCACGTCGGTCGGGTCCGAGCCATAGCGCTGCCACAGCGACAGCCCGACGCGATAGAAGAACGTGTCGCAGGAGATCTGGAGCGCGCGGTCGAACCCGATCAGCCCATAGGAGGCCGACTCATAGTTCTTGAAGTAGCGGCTGCCGACCTGGAGCCCTGGGCTGCAGTCGAGCCTGGTCGACGTGGAGAACCCGTGGTTGAGGGCGCCGACGCTCATGATCGGCTTCCAGGTCGAGCCGGGCGCGAACTGGCCCTGGGTGGCCCGGCTGAGCAGCGGTGTGCCGGCCCGGGCCGAATAGAGCCGGGCGAGCTCGGTCTTGGTGACCCCGCCGACCCAGGTCGCCGGGTCATAGGTGGGTTGGCTGGCCATCGCGACCACCCGGCCGGTGTCGGCCTCGAGGACGACGACGGCGCCGGAGTCGGCGACATAGTTCTTGTGGGTCACCGGGTCATAGGTTCGCCGGGCGGTGCGGATGGTGTCGGCGAGCTGGCGCTCCACGGTGGCCTGGACCCGGGCATCGATCGAGGTGACCAGCGTGTCGCCAGGGGTGGCGTCGACCATGGCGTCGTCGCCGAGCACGCGGCCCACCGAGTCCACCGCGACGCTGCGATAGCCCGGCATGCCGCGCAGCCACCGGTCATAGGTCTTCTCGACGCCGGCCCGGCCGACCTCCGATGAGGCGTTGAGCGAGTCGTCGTGCCGCTCGGTCGCCGTGGCCAGCTCGTCCTCGGTGATCGGGCTCAGATAGCCGAGCACGTGAGCGAGGTTGATGCCATAGGGGCTGGGATAGGTGCGCACGGTCTGTTGGTCCGCCACCACGGCCGGGAAGTCCTCCGGCTGCTCGAGGACCCGCAGCGCCACGGCACGGCGTACGTCGACCGCCACGGGGACGGGCTGATAGGGCGACCCGTTCCAGCAGCGGCCGTCCACCGCCCCGTCCGAGCCACACGGCAGTAGGGCCGTCTCGATGCGGCGACGTGGCACGTCGGTGACCCTGGCCACGCGCGCCAGCAGCCGGTGACGGTCGCGCTCGGCGAGCCTGGCCAGCAGGGAGGTGTCGATCGACAGCACCCAGGCGGTTCGGTTGGCCACCAGCGGCCGACCCTCGGCGTCGACGATCAGGCCACGGTCGGGCTGCTGGACGATCTCACGCACCGACTGGGAGGCGGCCTCCGCCTGGTAGTGGTCACCGCCGACCACCTGGAGGTAGTAGACCCGGGCGACCAGCGTCGCGAAGAGCGAGAAGACCAGCGCCTGGATGACGACCAATCGCAGGCGGCTGCGCCGAGCGTCGACGTCGGCGCTCATCCGGCCTCCACCGGGTCGCGGTGCGGCACCGGCAGGAGCCGTGCCACGGTGGGCGGGGACAGCAGTCGGACCAGTGGCGGCACGACGAGCAGCCCGACCACCACGTCCATGAAGGCGGCGACGAGGACGACGACGAGGGCGTCGGCAGTCCCGGTGCCGAGGTCGCCCAGCACCAGGCCGGTCAGGGCGAACACCGAGCTGCCCACCACGGAGGACACCGCGACCATGGCAGCGAGGGCCGGTCGCGTGGGCGGCGCCTCCTGGCGGGCCAGCCCGGCGACATAGCCGACGATCACGAGCGCGAGCGTCCAGCGCCCGGCCATGTGGTCGGCAGGGGGGGTGAGGTCGAGCAGCAGCCCGGTGCCGAACCCGACGACCATGGCGAATCGCTCGTCGCGGGCCAGGCCGGCGGCGACCACCACGAGGAGGCCGAGGTCGGGCACGATGCCTCGCCAGGCGAGGTGGGGCAGCACACTCACCTGGACGACCAGAGCCATCGCCACACCGGCAGCGATCCCGAGGCCGCGCAGCATCCTCATCGCAGGCTCCCGTCGGCCTCGATGACGGCACGGTCACTCGTCGTGCCGGAGGGGACGACGACCCCGACGACGTCGAGCGTCGTGAAGTCGACATAGGGCTCGATGACCGCGCGCCGCGAGCTGTCGCGCAGGCTCGCGAAGACCTGGGTCACTCGACCGATCGGCACCCCGGAGACATACGGTGCGCCGCCGTGGCTGCCCCAGGTCACCACGACGTCGCCGCTGGCCGGCGTGACCGAACCGTCGACCAGCTCGAGGTCGAGCCGGCCGTCCTCGCCGAGGACGCCACGCCCGCTCAGAAAGCCGACCTCCATGCTCGAGCCGATCCGGCCTCCGACGACGGACCGGCTGTCGAGGACGAGCAGCACGGTGGCGGTCGTCGGGCTGACCCGCAGCACGCGGCCGACGAGACCGTCGGCGTTGATCACGGTCTGGTCGGCGCGGATGCCAGCGTCGCTGCCGGCGTCGATGGTGACGGTGCGCGTGAACGACTGCGCCGGCCCGAGCGCGACCACGCGCGCAGGCACGATGGCCCGTCCCTGGGTGCGGGCGGCCGCCGTCAACCCGTCGAACTCCGCGAGTCGGTTGCGGTCGAGCCCGGCGGTCTCGACCTGGCGTCGCAGGTCGGCGTTCTCGGCCTGGAGCTGCGCCACGTCCTGGCGGAGGTCGCCGCGGGTGCGGAACCAGCCGGGCACGGCCTCGAACGGCCGCGCCGCCGCCGCGGCCGCCGCCTCGGCAGGGCCGAGGACCGTGCCGACCACTCCACGCAGCGGCTCGACCAGGGAGCCGTGGTGGCCCCGGTCGAGCGTCATCAGCGTCGCGCTCGTGAGCACCAGCGCCACCAGCAGCGCGCGGCTGGGCCGACGCTCCCCCGTCGGTCGCCCTGGGCTCATGCCGATCTCCGGCGATCGGTCACCAGCACCTGCTGGAGGGCGTCGTAGTGCTCGACGCAGCGGCCGGCGCCGAGGGCCACCGAGGTCAGCGGGTGGTCGGCGACATGGACGGGCATGCCGGTCTCGTCGCGCAGGCGCTCGTCGAGCCCGCGCAGCAGCGCACCGCCACCGGTGAGCACGATGCCGCGGTCCATGATGTCGCCGGCGAGCTCGGGCGGGGTCTGGTCGAGCGTGGTGCGGACGGCGTCGACGATGGCAGTGACCGGCTCCTCGAGCGCCTGGCGCACCTCGGCGGTGGTGAGCACGAGCGTGCGGGGCAGCCCCGACGCCAGGTCGCGACCCCGCACCTCGACATCGGGTTCGTCGTCGAAGGGCCACGCGGACCCGGCAGCGAGCTTGAGGTCCTCGGCCGTGCGCTCACCGAGCATGAGCGCGTGCTCCTTCTTGAGCCAGCCGACCAGGGCGGCGTCGAGGTCGTTGCCGGCCGTGCGGATGGAGAGCGACGCCACCACCCCACCGAGCGAGATCACGGCCACCTCGGTGGTGCCACCGCCGATGTCGATGACCATGTTGCCGGTCGCCTCGTGCACGGGGAGCCCCGCGCCGATGGCGGCCGCCATCGGCTCCTCGATCATGGCGACGTGGCGGGCCCCGGCGAGATAGGCCACCTCCTTGACCGCGCGCTGCTCGACCGCGGTGATGCCGCTGGGCACGCACACGACCATGCGTGGCCGGGCGAGGTAGCGGCGCCGGTGCACCTGCTGGATGAAGTGGCGCAGCATCTGCTCGGTGGCCTCGAAGTCGGCGATGACGCCGTCGCGCAGCGGGCGCACCACCGTGATGGGCAGCGGCGTGCGGCCGGCCATCTGCTTGGCCTCGTGGCCGACCGCGAGGACCTCGCCGGTGGTCTCGTTCAGGGCGACCACGGACGGCTCGTCGAGCACGACGCCTCGGCCGCGCACATAGACCAACGTGTTGGCCGTGCCCAGGTCGATGGCCATGTCGCGGCCGATGAGGGTGTTCGGCATCAGAGCCTCGCTGGTGGTTCGGGGAAGAAGGACCGGCGGAGGCTGCCACCGGGCCACCCTCAGCGTAAGGACGGCCCCGGGCCGATCCTGGGAGGACACGCGCGCCGGGGTGGGCGGGACACGGGCCCCACCCACCCGGGCGGCGTACGACACTCGCGGCCGGGCGTGGCGTCCCCCGGCCGCGAGCGGTCCTCAGCCGCTGGCGGCGCTCACCCCCTGCTCAGGGGGAGCCACCAGGCGCGGCCGTCCATCGGTGAGGTGGCGCGGATCCCGAGCCGCGCCATCACCGTCGGCATGATGTCGATCGAGCGGACCGGCGCCTTGATGTCCCGCGAGGACAGGCCGCCATAGGCGAACACGATCGGGATCTGCTGCGAGCGCCGCTGCAGGCCGCCGTGGTCCCCGGCCACCGAATACGTGGTGTCGTCGACGAGGGTGCCGATGATGTCGGGCCCGGTCGGTGCCGCGGCGGTGTCGACGAGCTCCCGAGCGTGCTTGCCGAACCAGGCACGCTCACCGTCCCTGGCCATCAGCCTCCACTTGATGGGGGAACGGCGCACGTAGTGGTCGCCGTCGCGGACCCAGACGGCGGACACCCCGGGCATCGCTCGCACGATGCCGACCGCCTCGGCCATCGCGACCGGCGAGGTGTCGTTGAGCCAGAAGGCGAGCTGGCTGTCGGTGTAGCTCTGGGCCAGGTTGCCGGTGTCGACGAGCGGCTGGAGCGCCGGCTGGGGACTGAGATAGGTGCCGTTGGCGCCGTCGCCGTAGTACCAGTTGTTGAAGCCTCGGTTGCTGCTCCCGTCGTCGACGCCATAGAAGTGGGTCCCCGGCACCGAGCCGTGGTCAGCGGTGAGCACGACCAGCGTGTTGTCGAGCTGTCCGGTGTCGCGCAGGTGGTCCACGATCTTGCCGACCTGGTCGTCGGCGACCTTGGCGGCGTTGGCCAGGTGGGTCATGGGGTCGGGTCCACCCTGGTCGTTGACGCTTCCCCACATGTGGGCAGCCTTGTCGACGCCGGGAAGGGTCACGAAGATGCCGCTCCAGTCGGACTCGTTGTCCATCGCCGCGATCGCGGCGTCGGCCGCCCACACGTCACCGCCGTAGTGGGCCGGGTCGGTGCCGATCGTGTAGCGGTCGCCGTCGAGCGGATAGAGCCGCGCCGGCGACAGGAAGGTGTCATAGGTCTTGGAGCTCGCCGAGTCGACGTACCACCGGCCGCAGACGGGCGAGGACAGATAGGTCGGGACGTTGACGCCGGCCGGGCCACGCCAGTTGTTGACCGTGTCACCGTCGCAGTCGAAACTGCGCCCCGAGAAGGTCACGATCGAGTCCGACCCGGGGCCGCCGAACGCATAGCCGGCGTAGGTCTTGGGACTGATGGTGACGACCGTGGACCCGGGTCTGAACGCGTGGAGGTAGTCGGCGAGCTTGGGGTAGCCCTCGTGCTGCTGGACCGCGAACATCTGGTCCTTGGACCAGTCGCTGGTGAACCAGTAGGGCGAGCCGTTGGGTGACTGCGACGTGAGCACGCCGTCGACGTCGCGGTACCCCTCGGAGGACCAGCCCATGTTCTTGGGGAGAAGGCCGGACGTGATCACGTTGTGGGTCACCACGGTGACTGAGCCCAGGTGGCCGAGGTAGGCCTTCGGAGCGTCCACGCCGTCCGCCATCACCTGCTGGACATTGGTCATGCCGTACTTGTCGACGATCTCCCGAGACAGCGCGTCCACCACGATGATCACCACGCGGTCGGGGCGGGCGGGCGCCGCGGTGACCGACTGCTGGATGGAGACGCTGGCGGCAGACGGGGTCAAACCGCTCACAAGGGCGGCAAGCCCCGACATCCCGAGGGCAACGAGCGCACGAGCGCCCCACAGGTGTGATCTGGGTCTCATAGGCTGACCTTAGTCGGAAGGTTGACCCAGGCGCCATGGTGGACGATCGGGGCTGCCCCGACGGGCCGCCCGGTGCCATGCTGACGTGCATGACACTGGAGGTGATCTCCCGGCCCGCCGCGCAGCGGCGCCAC
>JAGQUE010000660.1 GCA_020438665.1 Nocardioidaceae bacterium
TCGCCGGGCCACACCGGGCACCTCGGCGGACCACATCGGGCACTTCGGCGGAGGAGATGAGTCAGGAGACCAGGATGGGGATGAGCATCTCGTCGGGGGTCAGGGAGCCGTGGAGGCCGACGAGGCGGGTCTCATAGGCGAAGTCGACGCTGGAGAAGATCCCGTAGACACCGCGGCAGGCGACGATCACGTCGCCGAGCCGGGGCAGCACCCGCGGCTCGACGGTGCCGAACCAGCCGCGGGCGGTCGCCTCATCACGGGTCATCACGTCGGCGTCGTCACCCACGTGTTCGCGCCAGGTGGCGACGACGTCGGGCACAGCCCCATGGGCGCAGTAGAGGTGGCGGAACCGGGCCTCCCCGGCGAGCAGGACCAGCCCGTCGCGCAGGGCGGGGTGGGCGTCGACGTCGGTACGTCGGTCCGGCGGGGAGTCGACCATCCCGTGGTCGGCGATCACCACCAACCGCGTCTGCGGCGGCAGCGCGGCGCGCAGCTGCTCGGCCTCGGCATCGACCATCGTCAGCTGTTGCAGCCAGTGCTCGGACGCGACGCCGTAGCGGTGCCCGGTCCAGTCGAGGTCGCCGTCATAGACATAGGTGATCGACGGGGTCGCCCTCGCCGCAGTCACGACGGCCGCGATCCGCTCGCCCACCCGGTCGGCGCCGACGAACTCCGCCCCCCGGTGAGCGGCGACGGTCAGCCCGGACGAGGCGAACTCGCGCTTGTTGACCACGGTCACCTGGACCCCGGCCGACGCCAGCCGGTGGAACGCCGTCTGGTGGGGCTGCCACTCCACCGGGTCGACCCGTTTGTCCCAGAACAGCGCGTTGAGCAGCTGGTCGGTGCCGGGGACCCGCGAGGTGAACCCGACCAGGCCGTGCGCGCCTGGCGGCAGCCCGGTGCCGAGCGAGGTGAGGCTGGTCGCCGTCGTGGACGGTACGCCGGCCGTGCCCGAGGCCGACCCGTCGACGAGGGCACCGAGGAACGGCGCGGCATAGGCGTGGCGCCGCAACAGCTCGGCGCCGAGCCCATCGACGAGGAACACGACGTAGGACGGCGCGTCGGGCAGCAGCAGCCCCTCGGGGGCCCGGCCGAGCACCGATCCGGGCACGCCCAGCGCCCGCGCCACCGCAGGCACGACGTCTCCGATCGACCGCGACCGGTAGTCCGGGGCAACGAACCCGCCCGAGGCGACAGTCACGTCGGCTCCAGAGCCGTCAGACCGTCTGGGTGCGCGCGGAGAGGGCGTCGGCGAACGCCAGCAGACCGGCGACCGCGTCGGTGCCGTCGGCCGCGGCGGAGACCCGCAGCGAGAAGTCGTCGCTGGCCAGCACCCCGGTGTAGCCGTGGTCGGCGTCGCACTGGGGGTCGTTGCACCCGGCGGGCTCGAGGTCGATCCGGCTGACGCCGCCCCAGCCGATGGTCAGCACCGCCTCGGCGGGGTGGGAGGGACCCTTGGCCGGGTTGGTCACCATCCGGGTGACGACGACCGAGCGGACCGTGCTCAGCGCGATCGCCTCGGTCGAGGTCGACGTGTAGGGCTCGGGCAGCAGGTCGTCGCCGGCGTACTCGTCGGTGTGGGCGAGGATCAGCCGGCTCGGGGTGAGGACGACGACGGTGAGGTGGCGACGCACCTCTTCGCGCTCGAAGGTCGGCTCGTGGTGGACATAGAACGCGGCGACCTGCTCGCCGCCGACGGCACCGGAGACCCCGTCGGCGACGACCTCGGGGTAGTAGCCGGTGCGCTCGATGGCCTTCTTGAGGTCGCGCGAGCGGTCCTGCTCGTCGATCAGCGTGCGGCGCATGGGCGCCAGTCTGTCACGCCGGTCCCACCGCGGCAGCGTCGACGGTGGACCGCCCGTCCTGGGCGTCGGTCAGGTGTCGCCGCAGCCGCACGAACAGCAGCGACGCGGTCGCGGTGCCGCCGACGACACAGCCGACCCACACGTGCGGGAAGCCATGCCCGATGAGCATGCCGGCCAGCGCGGGCCCGATGATCGAGGCGACCGTCCACGTCATGCCCTGGAGCGCGTTGTAGCGCCCGCGCATGTCCTCCGGCGCCAGGTCGTTGACGATGGCGGGCGCCACCGGTGCCCACAGCGTCTCGCCGAGGCCGAAGACGCCCAGCCCGACGACGATGGCGACGATCGCCGCCAGGCCGGACACCGCGTCCGACAGCGACATGACCACCCACGAGGCCGACCAGATGCCGGCCGCGGTCGCCAGCATCGCGCTGCGCCGCCGACCCTTGATGAAGCGCAGCGCGAACAGCTGCCCGATCACGATCGCGCCGGTGTTGGCCGCATAGGCCCAGCCGAGCGAGCGCGCGGGCACCTCGCTCACGTCGACGGCGTACGCCGCGAGGCCGGCCTCGAGCTGGGCATAGCCGAACGTGACCGCGAGGACCGAGATGGCGACCACGCGCAGCAGCGTGCGGTCGCGCAGCACCAGCCCCCACGAGGGCTGCGACTCGGGCTCGCCGTCGACCAGCTCGTCCGGCGCCGGCTTGGCGCCCGTCCCACGCGGCAGGGTGGCCAGCACGACGATATAGACGACATAGGCGAGCCCGTTGACGAGATAGAGACGCTGGAACGACGCGACCGAGTCGGTGTCGATGATGAGCGCGCTGATGACCCCGCCGATGCCGAGCGCCGCGTTGAGCAGCATGAAGTTGAGCCCATAGACGGTCTCACGGGCGTGCTCGGGGACCAGGCGGGTGAGCATCGCGGTCGAGGCGGGCCAGAGCCCGACCGTGCCGACGACCAGCACCGAGGCCGTCAGGAAGCCCTTGACGATGGTGTCGACATGGCCGAGATAGACCAGCGCCGACGCCTCGACGACGAGCCCGACGATCATGACGGGCCGGGGCCCGAACCGGTCGATCAGCGTGCCCCCGATGGGCGCTGTGATGAAGCCGAGCAGCCCCATCCATGCGAACACCCAGCCCACGGTCGCGGTCTCGAACCCACGGACCTCGGCGAGGTAGACATAGAGGAACGGCATGGTCAGCCCGCTGCCGAGCGAGGAGAACGCGAAGCCGAACAGGATCCGGCGGGCCCTCGGGTCGAGGTCGCGCAGCCGGAAACGGCTGGCCGGCACGTCGCCGGGGAGCAGATCGGTCACAACGATCCAGTCTCCGCGATGCGCCCACGTCGCCGCGAATCATTAACCCACTCCGCGCGCGTGACGCTGGTGACACCGCCGGACGCGACTCAGCCGGGAAGGGTCTCCCCCGGCATCGTGCTCATCCGGCGGACATACCAGTCCGACCGCGGGTCGGGCATCGGCTCGACCCGGACCGAGGTGGTGAGCACGCTGGCGCCGTGGGCGTTGGCCAGCACCAGCGAGAGCGCGAGCGAACGCACCTGCGGGAGGTCGTGCTGGAGCTGGGAGACCCGTTGGATGAGCCGCTCGACCTCGGCGACGTCGACGACCTCGCTGCCCCGATAGCCGAAGAGCAGCGGTGAGGACTTGATCTCCCGCACCATGTCGGCGGCGTCCTGGGAGGACAGCGGGGGGATCCGGAAGGACTTATCGGCCAGCAGCTCGGTCATCACCCCGGAGATGCTGAACGACACGACGGGGCCGAAGAGCGGGTCCTCCATCGAGGTGATGGCGACGGGTACGCCGGGCGGCGCGTTCTTCTGGACCACGAAGCCGGCCGTCTCCGGGTCGGAGATGGTCCGGACGAGCGTCGTCCAGGCGTCGGCCATCTCGGCCGCCGTGTCGATGTTGCGCCACACATGGGCCAGGTCGGGGCGGTTGCGCAGCCGCTCGTGGGTGGCCTTGAGGACGACGTCCCAGCCGAGCTCCTCGCCGACCGCCTGGGCCTCCTCCAACGAGGCGACCCTTCGGACCGGCCACACCTCGATGTCATAGGCAGCGAGGAGCTCGGCACGCTCGGCATAGTCGAGGTCGTGGCCATCGGGGTGGTGCATCAGGATCTCGTTGACCAGCCGCTTGCCGGCCGGTGTGTGGGCATTGGCCGACGGGTCCAGGATCTCGTCGACGGGGTGGCGGCGCCACACGGCATATTCGACGACCCGGGCGAGCGCTCGTACGGCGGCCTCGACCGCGGGATAGGACGGCACGGAGCCGCGACCCGCAGTGTGACCGGCCACGTCGGGCACGCGCAGCAGCTCGGGAATGCCCTCGGCACCCAGGAAGGTCGACACGAGCGGCTTGTCGGACTGCTCCCCCACGGCTGCCAGCACGTTGGCGACGTCCTCGCCCGAGACGTTGAGCGGCGGGATGTAGACGGCGACGACGGCATCGACGTCGCGGTCGTCGATGGCGGCGTCGAGGGCGTCCTCGAAGTCCTCGGCAGTGGCGTCGGCGCCCAGCGAGACGGAGTGGTTGACCACCAGCCCCACCGAGGCGGCCGCGTCGATGGCGAGCAGGCCGAGGGCGTCGGAGTTTCCGACCACCGCGACCCGCCGGCCGGCGGGCAGCGGCTGGTGGGCCAGCAGCTGGGCGACGTCGAACATCTCGTCGAGGGTGTCGACCTGGATCACCCCGGCCTGGCGGAACATGGCGTCGACCGCCTGCTGCGGCGCGGCGATCCGGCGCACCGTGTGGCCCATCGGAACGCCCTGGGTGGTGCGCCCGGACCGGACGGCGATGACCGGCTTGCGTCGCGAGACCTTGCGTGCGACTCGGGAGAACTTGCGCGGGTTGCCGATGGACTCCAGATAGAGGAGCACCACCTCGGTGGCGTCGTCCTCGAGCCAGAACTGGAGCAGGTCGTTGCCGGAGACATCCGCGCGGTTGCCGGCGCTGACGAACGTCGACAACCCGAGGCCGCGGTTGTGGACCTTCTCGAGGATGGCCGACCCCAGCGCGCCGGACTGGCAGAAGAAGCCGGCCCGCCCGCGCGGCGGGATCAGCGGGGCCAGCGAGGCGTTCATGGACACGCCTGGAGACGTGTTGATGACGCCCAGGCAGTTGGGGCCGATGAGCCGCAGGCCATAGGACCGGGCGAGCCCGACGAGCTGGCGCTGCCGCAGCCGACCGACCTCGCCGGTCTCGGCGAAGCCCGAGGAGATCACGACGAGCCCCTGGACACCCTTGGCCGCGCAGTCGAGGACCACGTCTTGCACGGACTCCGCCGGGACGGCCACCACGGCCACGTCGACGCTGTCGGGGATGTCGGTCACGCTCGGATAGGCGGGCAGGCCGGAGACGGCCTTGCCCTGCTGGTTCACGACATAGACCCGGCCGGTGTAGTCGCCGGTGATCAGGTTGCGCACCAGCGCGTGCCCGATGGTGTCCTGGCGCCGGCTGGCGCCGATCACGGCGATCGACGACGGGTTGAGGAAGCGGTCGATCGACGCCGCCTCGGCGCGGTGCTCGCGCGCCTCCATGACCCCGATCGCCGTCTCGGTCGGGTCGATGGGGAACTCCAGCATCATCACGCCGTCCTCATAGCCGCTCCCGAGTCGGTAGCCGGCGTCGCGGAAGGTGTGGATCATCGCCTGGTTGTCGGGCAGCACCTCGGCGACGAAGCGCTCGATGCCGCGCTCGCGCCCCGCTTGGGCGAGGTGCTCCAGCAGCAGCTGCCCGATGCCGCGGCCCTGGTGGGCGTCCTCGACGAGGAAGGCGACCTCGGCCTCGCCGGGCTTGACGGTGTCATAGCGGCCGACGGCGATCATCTGGCCGCCGACGAGCAGGATCAGCGCGACCCGGTCGACGTGGTCGACGTGGGTGAAGCGGTAGAGGTCGGCGGGCGAGAGCTCCGGCATCGGCGCGAAGAACCGGTAGTACTTCGACTCCGGCGAGACCCGCGCATAGAACTGGACCATCAGGTCCTCGTCCTCGGCCCGGATGGGCCTGATGTGTGCCGTCCTGCCGTCACGCAGGAGAACGTCGGCCTCCCAGTGCCGGGGCGGATCGGGGATGACGGGCGTGGCCGCCTCGCCCTCCGCCTCGCCCTCCGCGACGGGTGACGTCCGGGGCTCGGTGTCGCTCACGGTCATGAATCTATCGCCACCTCGTGTCGGCGGCGTGCCCAGCGTGAAACCTCCCTGTG
>JAGQUE010000661.1:0-359 GCA_020438665.1 Nocardioidaceae bacterium
AGCGCACCCGGTCGATGAAGGGCACGACGACGTTGAGCCCGGCCGGCAGGGTCTGCTTGTACTTGCCGAACCGCTCCACGATCCCGGCGCGGGCCTGGGGGATGATCCGGACGGTCCTGCTCAGCAGGACCACCACGAACAGCAGCACCAGGGCCAGCAGGACCAGTGCGAAGGTGGGGGGCATGGGAGCCTTCCTCTCGTTGCGCGGGTGTGCGCGTGCTCAGGACTCGAGCTTGGGAACCGGGGTGACATAGGCGGTGGCGCCGCGGATCTGGAGCACCTGCACGGTCTCGCCCACGTCGATGACGAGTGAGTCGTCGTAGGGCTCGGCGGTCCAGATCTCGCCCGCGAGCTTGATC
>JAGQUE010000661.1:386-1086 GCA_020438665.1 Nocardioidaceae bacterium
GCGGCGGTGACGACGGCTTCGCGGCCCACGAGCTTGGCGTGCCCGGTCATCAGCTCGGGCCCGTTGTGCAGCCGCTTGACCAACGAGGGCCGCAGCAGCGCGAGCAGGGCGACCGAGGCCGCGGCGCCCGCCAGCACCTGCACGGCGAACGGGAAGCCGATGATGGCGGCGAGCATGCCGACCAGCGCGCCCGCAGCGAGCATGGCGAGGATCAGGTCGAGGCTGAACATCTCCGCAAGCCCGAGGACGATGGCAAGCCCCAGCCAGGTCTCGGGCTGGTGGCGGCTCAGCCAGTCCATGAACTCGTTCATGACACGACCCTATCGGCTTCCCGTTGTCTGACCCGGAGGATATCGGTCCTTCGCCGCCAACCGCGGCGGTGGCCCTGGCATCAGGTCAGGGGGCGCGGTGCCGCGGGTCGCGACGGGCGGTCCAGCGGCCGTCGGTCGTGGCGACCACGAAAGGCATCCCGAAGGTGGCCGCCAGGTTGGCCTCGGTCAGCACCCGGTCGATCAGACCCGCGGCGACCACCCGGCCATCACGCATCAACAGCGCGTGGCCGAAGCCGGGCGGGATCTCCTCGAGGTGGTGGGAGACGAGGACCGTGGCCGGGGCCTCGGGGTCATAGGCGAGCCGCGAGAGCGTCGCCACCAG
Organism: Nocardioidaceae bacterium; assembly: GCA_020438665.1. The sequence continues at coordinate 1,041 of JAGQUE010000661.1, forward strand.
GTCCTCGCGACCGCCGAGATCGAGCCCGGCCGCGGGCTCGTCGAGC
>JAGQUE010000661.1:1116-4710 GCA_020438665.1 Nocardioidaceae bacterium
CGATCTGGACGCGTTTGCGCTCGCCCTCGCTCAACGTGCCGAAGGTGCGATCGGCGAGGTCGGCGACGCCCAGCTCCACCAGGAGATCGTCGGCGCGCTCCTCGTCCATCAGGTCGTAGCGCTCGCGCCAGCGACCCACGACGGCGTAGGACGCGGACACGACGAGGTCGGCCACCCGTTCGTGACGGGGCACGCGCTCGGCGATGGCCGCCGAGGACATCCCGATCCGCGGGCGGAGCTCGAAGACGTCGACCGCCCCGAGGGTCTCCTCGAGGATGGTCGCGGTGCCGGAGGTCGGGTGAAGCAGCGCTCCCGCGACCTGAAGCAGCGTGGTCTTGCCGGCCCCGTTGGGGCCGAGCACGACCCACCGCTCGTCCTCCTCCACCGACCAGGTGACGCCGTCCAGCAACGTCGCGTTGCCGCGGCGGACCGTCACGTCGGTGAAGTCGAGGGCCAGCGCCATGGCGCTCACCCTATCGAGGCGTACGACGCGCCGGGCGGGCGCCCGCTGGACGTCGCGCGCCCCGGCCCCCGCCTCCGGGTAGCCTGACCCAGCGATGGATCCTCAGCCCGTGGACGCGCTCCACACGCTCCTCATCACCCTCACCGGACGGGACCGGCCCGGCGTCACGTCGGCCGTCTTCCGGGTCCTCTCGGCCGCCGGCGTCGAGGTCGTCGACATCGAGCAGATCGTGCTGCGCGGTCGGTTGGTCCTCGGCGTCCTGGTGACCGCCCCGCGCGACCCGCGCAGGCTCCGTGAGGCCATCGAGAGCACCGCCTCCGGGCTCGACATGCAGGTCGATGTCGACCAGGGCGTCGGCGACAGCCACCCACGCAAGACCGGCCGGGCCAAGGTCACTGTCATCGGCCAGCCGCTGCGGGCGCGGGCCTTCGCGGCCATCGCCGGCCGGATCGCCGACAGCGGCGCCAACATCGACCGCATCGAGCGGATGGCCCGCTATCCCGTTACTGCCATCGACCTGCACCTGTCAGGCGCTCAGCCCGAGCTGCTGCGCTCGCTGCTGACGGCCGAGGCGGCCCGCCAGGGCATCGACATCGCGGTCCAGCCGGCCAGCTTGCTGCGTCGCGGCATGCGGTTGATCGTCATGGACGTCGACTCGACGCTGATCCAGGGCGAGGTCATCGAGATGCTCGCCGCCGAGGCCGGCTGCGAGGAGGAGGTCGCGCTCGTCACGGCGGCCGCGATGAACGGCGAGCTCGACTTCGAGCAGTCACTCCGGGCCCGGGTCGCGCTGCTGGAGGGGCTCGACGCCGAGGCGCTCGACCGGGTCTATGACCGTATCGAGCTCGCCCCCGGAGCGCGGACGTTGGTCCGCACGCTGCGTCGGATGGGCTTCCGCTTCGCGATCGTGTCCGGAGGCTTCAGCCAGATCACCGACCGGCTCGCCAAGCGTCTCAAGATCCACTACTCGCGGGCCAACGAGCTCGAGATCGTCGACGGCGTACTCACCGGCCGCATCGTCGGCGACGTCGTCGACCGGGCCGGCAAGGCGGCCGCCCTGCGCCAGTTCGCCGCGGACTTCGGCGTCCCGGAGGAGTCGGTGGTCGCGATCGGCGACGGCGCCAACGACCTCGACATGCTGTCCGCTGCGGGCCTCGGCATCGCCTACAACGCCAAGTCGGTCCTCCGGGACGCCGCCGACACGGCGGTGAACGTGCCCTACCTCGACACGATCATGTATCTCCTCGGTATCACGCGCGAGGAGGTCGAGGCCGCCGACGAGGCCGCCGGCATCACCACGCCCTCCCCACCCCTCGCCTGATGCGCGCCGGGTCGGGGCCCGGTCAGGAGCCGGAGCGGAAGGCGAGCAGCTCGGCGTCGGCCCAGCCCAGATCGGCCCAGCTGCCGTCGTAGGAGAACACGGCCAGGCTGCCCGGCGGGAAGCCGCCCGCCATCGCGATCCCAGCCTCCAGGTCCCCCTCGCCGTCGTCGAGGAGCTGTGCCAGCGACGCCACGGTGGGGTTGTGGCCGACCACGACCAGTGACGTGACATCGTCACCGACCAGGCGCACCAGGTCGAGAGCGCTCTCGGGGTCGGCGTGATAGAGCGCCCGGTCGACGTCGGGCTCCACCTGCCAGCCGGCTCCGTCGCGCAGGGCCGCCCAGGTGCCGAACGCCCGCCGGGCCGCTGAGACGATGGCAGCGTCGGCACCGATGCCTCGGCCGGCGAGCCAGCGACCCGCCTCGACGGCGGCGTCCCGCCCTTCGGGCTCGAGGTGGCGGTCGAAGTCCGATCCCTCCTGGCTGGCGCGGCCGTGCCGCATCAGGACCAGGGTGCGGGCCGACTCGGCGTCGGGCAGCGCGTCGTTCACAGGGTCACTCTGGCATCCCGGACGCGCCGGCGGCATCCCCCGACCGGGTGGCACGGGGGTGAGATGGGACTAGCCACCCAGGGCGTGGACGCCGCCGTCGACGTGGACGATCTCGCCCGTCGTGGCAGGGAAGAAGTCGCTGAGCAGCGCACACACCGCCTTGGCGGTCGGCACCTGGTCGGTGTCGTCCCAGCCGAGCGGCGCCCGCGTGACCCACATCTCCTCGAGCCCCTCGACGCCCGGGATCGCCTTGGCGGCCAGGGTCTTGAGCGGGCCGGCCGCCACCAGGTTGACCCGGATGCCCTCGGGACCGAGGTAGCGGGCCAGGTAGCGCGAGGTCGACTCGAGGCCGGCCTTGGCCACCCCCATCCAGTCATAGGCCGGCCAGGCGACCGTCGCGTCGAACGTCAGCCCGACCACCGAGCTGCCCGGGCCCATGAGGGGGCGACACGCGACCGCCAGGGACTTCAGGGAGTAGGCCGAGACCTGGAGCGCCTGCGCGACGTCGTCCCAGGGGCCGTCGAGGAACTTCCCACCCAGCAGGGTCTCGGGGTTGCCGTAGGCGATGGAGTGGACCACGCCGTCGAGGCCGTCGACATGCTCCCGCACCAGGTCGGGCAGACGCTCGAGGTGCTCGGAGTCGGTGACGTCGAGCTCGAGCACCGGCGGCTCGACGGGCAGCCGCTTGGCGATCCGCTTGGTGATGCCGAGCGCGCGCCCGAAGTTGGAGATCAGCACGGTTGCGCCCTGCTCCTGGGCCACCCGCGCCGTCGCGAAACCGATCGAGGTGTCCATCGTGACCCCGGCGACCAGGATCCGCTTGCCCTCCAGAATGCCCATCGTGTCCCTTTCGCTGGGTGATCATCCCGGACCGGTCGTCTCGGGTCGATCGTCGCTTGCTAGATCTTCAGGCGCAAGGCCGCCCGCGCGTGCGCCGTCTCGCGGGGCGAGCGGCCCGTCGGGTCAGTGCCCCATGCCGAGCCCGCCGTCGACGGGGATCACCGCACCGGTGACATAGCCGGCCCCGTCGGAGGCGAGCCACGTGACGGCCGACGCGACCTCGGCCGGGCTGGCATAGCGCCCGAGTGGCACCTGGGCCTTGATCGCCGCCTTCTGGTCGTCGGTGAGGACGTCGGTCATGTCGGTCTCCACGAAGCCCGGCGCCACCACGTTGGCGGTGATCGAGCGGGACCCGAGCTCCCGGGCGATCGAGCGCGCGAGCCCGACCAGCCCGGCCTTGGAGGCGGCGTAGTTGGTCTG
>JAGQUE010000071.1:0-1940 GCA_020438665.1 Nocardioidaceae bacterium
GGTCAGCCGGGCCCAGAGATCCGGATCGCCGTCCTGACCAGGGAGGTCAGGAACGGCCGCCCGTCGACGCGAGGCTCGCGGGCCCGGCGGGGACGGGCAGCATGAACGCGACGACGTCGGCCGCGGTGTAGGTGCGTCCGTCGGTGGCGGAGCCCATCAGGGAGACGACCGGGTCGAAGTCCGCCCCGGTCGTGACGAGGGCGGGCTCGACGACGCCGTGGGGGCGTCGCTGGGGGAGCCCGGCGGCGGCCAGGAGAGCGTTGCACAGGCACACGCGGCCCTCGGTGTTGCGCTCGTGGCCGCCCTTGCGGTCCACATAGATGGCGGTGGGCTCAGCCGGGCACCGGTAGTCGATCTCGCCGGTCGGGGAGCGGTAGGGGGAGCGGAGGACGCCGAGGTCGCAGACCTTGCGCCGGTCGGCCTGGACGGCCGGGTCGGACAGGGTGCCCGCGAGGTCGAGGACACGGAAGGGGAAACCGGTGGGGGAGACCCGCCAGTCGGCCCGCACGTGGGTGTCGCCGGCGCGGACCTGGCCGAGCACCCGGCTCTTGAGGTCGGGTGCCAGTCCGGACTCCCGACACAGCGCGAACGCGGTGCCGATCTGGACGCCGTTCGCCCCGGCGTCGAGGGCCCCACGGAGCCGCTCGGGAGAACCGTAGGAGCCGGCCAGCCACACCGGCAGACCGAGGTCGACGACGGCGCCCACGTCGACGAGGTCCCGGTCGTCATAGATCGGCTGGCCCTCGAGGTCGATCCGCCTGGGCCCACGGGGCGGGGCGTTGTGTCCCCCGGCGCTCGGGCCTTCGACCACGAAGCCGTCGGGCCGGGTCGTGGGGTCCGCGGCGAGCCCGGCGGCCAGGTCGACCGACGCGACGATCGCCAGCACCTCGGGGACCGCCGTACCAGGCGACGGCGGCGCCCCGAGCGCCGACGGGCTGACGACGACAGCGGTGTCCCCGTCGGCGGAGGTGGCGCCTTGGACCCGCACCGCCCAGGCGACGTCCTCGCCCAGCGCGAGTCGGCGGATGAGCTCGGGGACGTCCGCGGGGTTGCCCGCGCCGACGAGCACGGCGTCGACGCCGGCGAGCATCGCGCCGTAGGCCGCGAAGGGCAGCGGGAGCTCGATCTTGCGCATGAGGTTGATGCCCACGACGCCGTCGTGTGCCTCCTTGGCGAGGAACACCTCGACGAAGGCCGCGGCGACGGTCAGCTCCTGGAGCCGACGGCTCGGGGTGAGCGTCCAGCGCGGCACGGCGGCGAACGTGTCGGTCGCGCCGCGACCCCCGTCGACGAAGTAGGCGCTGAGGATCCACTCGGTCACGGCGGGGTCCGGGAAGTGCTCGAGCGCCCTACGGACGTGGCCCCCGGGGTCACCGAGCTGGAGCCTCCGGGAACAGACCACCTCGAGAGCCGTGCCTGAGACGACGCCCAGCTGACCGGTCAGCGACACGGCCCTGGCCAGCTGCCAGTCCGAGATCGCCACGCCCATGCCGCCCTGGATGATCCTGCACTCGCCGACGGATGCCATGCTCTCCACGATCCTCGCTGTGCGCAGCACCGATAGCGTCCCAGGAAAGGAAATGACCCCCGACCTTGTTCGACGCGAACAAAGGGCCGCGAACCCCCTCCGGGGACGAAGGTCACCCCCGCGGTCCTCTGAGCACGGTCGCGACGCCGGTCGCGGCCCGCAGACGCGGTGGCCTTCTGCAGCGGCGACGGGCGTGGTTGGCTGGGGGAGGCGATGCGCCGCTTGCTGGGGGCCGACGGGGTCGTCATCACCGTGGACTACCTCTCCGACGGCCGGACCACCCTGTATACCCGGCGACACAGGTCACTGGCCGAGCCGCCGGTCCTGGTCTCCTTCTTGGCCAACGCGGTCGGCGCCGCCCTGCTGGTCGATGCCGCCGGACAGCCCGAGGGACAGCCCGGCGAGGGCGAGG
>JAGQUE010000071.1:1989-8357 GCA_020438665.1 Nocardioidaceae bacterium
GCGGAGGATGCCATGGCGCTCCTGCGTGGGCACGCCTACGCCATGAGCAGCGACCTGAGCGACGTGGCGGCGCTGGTGGTCGACCGCAAGATCAACTTCTCCAACTTCGATGTCGAGGGAGACTGACCCATGAGAGCGACCAGCAGTGGCGCGGCGTTCGCCGCGGCGAGCGCCGCCATGATCCGGGGCGTCGACGGCGCCAGCACGGTGTACGCGCTGCTCGCCGACTGCCTGGGACTGCTCGGTGCCGACCCCGGCGGAGTGCTGGTGAGGGTGGGGGAGCAGCAGGTCGACCTGCTCGCGGCCGCCTCACACAAGGCCGAGGAGCTCGAGCTCTATCAGTCCCGGCTCCACGCGGGGCCCTGCATCGAGGCGATCGAGACCGGGCAGCGCGTCGGCGTCGCCGGGGCCGCCGAGCTGGTCGACCGCTGGCCGGAGCTCGGCGGGGCGATGGTGCAGGCCGGCTTCAGCATGGTCCACGCCGCACCGATGCGCTGGCACGACCGCGTGCTCGGTGGCCTGAACCTGTTCTGGCGCACCTCACGGACCCTGCGCCCGGAGGAGCTCGAGCTCGCTCAGGCGTTCGCCGACCTCGCGACCGTCGCCCTCATGCAGCCCCCCGGGCCCGACGACCAGACCGCGGTCGACCGTAAGCTGCGCATCGCGCTGCGGGGGGCGTGTGGAGATCGAGCGCGCCAAGGGCGTCCTGGCGCAGACCGCCCAGCTGGCCATGGACGAGGCCTTCGCCCGACTGGTCCAGCTCGGCGAGGAGGCCGGGCAACCGTTGACCCAGGTGGCGCGCACCATCCTCAACGACGTTGCCGGGCCACGCCCGTGAGGGGCCGTGGTGCGGCCCGCGTGCCGCGATCGCCGATGGCGGTAGGGTGTCTCGAATCGGCCCCCGGGGTACGGGGGCCCACGTAGAGGCTCGACCGAGAGAGCTCGGGCCGAACAGCTCCCTGCGCCGGGGAGCCGACCTTGAGGAGACGAGGGTGAATCGATTCCGGAAACCGGCCGCAGCCCTGACCGCGGGTGCGCTCGCGGTCGCGTTGACCGCCTGTGGAGGATCCGACGACGGTGGCAGCGGGGGGTCCGCGGGCGCCTCCGGCCAGCCATGGACCCTGGGAACGACCGAGTCGGTCACGGCGATGGACCCCGCGGGCTCCTATGACTTCGGCTCGTGGAACATGCAGTTCAACATCTTCCAGCAGCTGATGGTCATCCCGGCGGGCGGGGACACCCCGGTCGGCGACGCGGCCCAGTCGTGCGACTACGACGACCCGACGACCGTCACCTGCACACTCAACCCGGACCTGACGTTCTCCAACGGGGACGCGCTGACCTCCTCCGACGTGCTGTTCTCGTTCAAGCGCAACCTGGAGATCAACGACCCCAACGGTGCGTCGGTGCTGCTGGGGGCGATCAGCAACGGGGACTCCGAGAACCAGACCCTGGCCGACGGGGCCATCGAGACCCCCGACGACACCACCGTAGTCTTCCACCTCAACCAGCCCGACCTCACCTTCCTGAAGGTGCTGACCACGGCCGCCGCCTCGATCGTCGACGAAGACGTCTTCCCGGCGGACTCGCTCCTGCCCGACGACCAGGTCATCGGCTCCGGTCCCTACACGCTGGCGCAGTACAAGCCCGGCGAGCAGGCCGTCCTCGAGGCCAACGAGAGCTACTCCGGCGACCGGGAGCCCTCTGCGCCCCAGGTGTTCGTCCAGTACTTCAACGACCCGGCCCCGCTCAAGACCGCCGTCGAGACGGGTCAGGTCGACATCGCCTGGCGCACCTTGAGCCCCACCGACCTGAACTCGCTGGAGGACGGCGGGAAGGTCGACGTGATCCGGGGCAAGGGCTCGGAGTTCCGCTACTGGGTGTGGCAGCTGAGCACGCCGGTCGGCAAGCAGGTCGCCGTCCGCCAGGCCGTGGCTCAGCTCATCGACCGTGACGCGATCGCACAGAACGCCTACGACGGCACCGTCACGCCGGCGTACTCCATCGTGCCGCCCGGATTCGCCGGCCAGAAGGACTCCTTCCAGGAGAAGTACGGCGACCCGAGCGTCGACAAGGCCAAGCAGATCCTGGCCGACGCCGGGGTCAAGACGCCCGTGAACATCACCCTGGGCTACACCCCGACGCACTACGGCCCGAACGCGGTGGACGAGGCTAACGAGCTGGCCAACCAGCTCAACGACAGCGGCCTGTTCAACGCCTCGACCAAGGATGCGGAGTGGGAGCAGTACCAGACGCTCTACAAGCAGGGCGCCTACGACCTGTTCATCCTCGGCTGGTACCCCGACTTCCTGGACGCCGACAACTACCTGACCCCATTCATCCGCGACGGCGGGTTCTACGCCAACAACTACTCCAGCGACAAGGTCAACCAGCTGCTCGACCAGGAGCTCGGTGAGACCGACGAGGCCAACCGCAACGACGAGATCGGACAGCTTCAGGACATCGTGGCCGAGGACGTGCCGCTGATCCCGTCCTGGAACGGACTCAACGTGGCGGTCGCGAGCAAGAAGATGACCGGGGTCGAGGACACGTTGGACCCGACCTACATCTTCCGCTTCTGGATGATCGGCAAGAGTGGCTGATCGCGGATGAGCTCGGCCTCAGGGTCGCTGCCCCGGTACGTCCTGATCCGCCTCCTGCTCGTCCTGCCGATGATGCTGGTGCTGCTCACGGTGGTGTTCTTCCTGCTGCGGGTGGCACCGGGTGACCCCGTCTCGGCGGCCGTCGGGGGCAAGCTGGACGAGGCGGCGCTGGACGAGCGGCGCGCGGCACTCGGGCTCGACCGTCCCCTCGCGGTGCAGTACGTCGAGTACCTGGGGCAGGTGGCCAGGCTCGACTTCGGCTCCACGATCAGCGACAACCGCCCCATCCTGGACATCATCCGTGACCAGGGTGGGGCGACGCTGACGCTGACGGTGGGTGCCTTCGCGTTCGCCCTCCTGATCGGGCTCCCGCTCGGCCGACTGGCGGGGAGGTACCGGGACTCCGGTCTGGACGCGACGATCCGGATCTTCGGCGTGGTGACCTACGCCGCGCCGATCTTCTGGGTCGGGATCATGTTCGTCCTGCTGGTCGTCAACGTGTTCCCGGGGTGGCCGACCTACGACATCGCCTCGCCCCAGACGAAGTTCCTCGTCGAGCCGCGCACCCACATCCTGCTCGTGGACGCGATCCTCGCGGGGAACGGCGGCGCGGTCAACGACGTGCTGAAGCATCACGTGCTCCCGTGCCTGACGTTGGGGCTGTTGCTGTCGGGAGTGATCATCCGCCTGGTGCGCGTCAACGTCATCCAGTCCCTCAAGGGCGACTACGTCGAGGCGGCGCGTGCGCGCGGCATCCCGGAGCGGCTCGTCGTACGCCGGCACGCCTTCCGCAACGCGCTCGTGCCGGTGATCACCGTGATCGGCCTGCAGGTGGCGCTCACGCTGTCCGGCGCCGTGCTGACCGAGCGGACTTTCAACTGGCCCGGTCTCGGCACCGAGCTGGTGCAGTACGTCAACAGCCGCGACTACCTTGCCGTGCAGGGCCTGGTGACGTTCTTCGCGCTCGTGGTCGTGGTGGTCAGCGTCGTCGTGGACGTCGTGAACGCGCTGGTCGACCCGAGGGTGAGGTACTGACATGCGCGGGCTGTTCCGACAGATCTGGAACACCCAGGGCCTGGCCCGGTGGATCTTCTGGGTGGGGCTGGTCATCACGGTGGTCTTCGTGGTGTGTGCCGTCTTCGCGCCGTGGCTGGCGCCCTTCGGCTTCAACCAGACCGTGGCTGACGGGGTGAAGCTGCCCAAGACCGCACCGCCATCGGCGCAGCACTGGCTCGGCACCAACGACCAGTTCTACGACATCTTGAGCCGCGTGATCTGGGGCGCGCGGACCGCTGTCGAGGTCGTGGTCCTCTCCGTGGTCTTCTCCGCCGTGATCGGCGTGCCCCTCGGCCTGGTGTCCGGATTCGTCGGGGGCTGGGCCGACCGCATCCTGGTGTTCGTCATGGACGCGCTGTACGCGTTCCCGTCGCTGCTGCTGGCGATTGTCTTCTCGTTCCTGCTGCGCGGAGCGCTCGGCGGCAGCGTGGTGGCGGCGGCACTGTCGCTGACCGCGATCTACATCCCGCAGTACTACCGCGTCGTCCGCAACACGACCGTCTCCGCGCGCGAGGCGACCTATGTGGAGGCCGCTCGCGCCATCGGGGCCCCGCCGGTGACCATCATGAGGAAGTACCTCTTCGGCAACGTCGTGCAGTCGGTGCCGGTGCTCGGCACCCTCAACGCGGCCGATGCACTCGGGACGCTGGCGGCATTGGGGTTCCTGGGGCTCGGCATCCAGCCGAACGAGGCCTCCGAGTGGGGCTATGACCTCAGTCGGGCCCTGGACGACGCCCAGGCGGGAACCTGGTGGCCGGCACTGTGGCCCGGGCTGGCGATCATCCTGCTGATCACGGCACTGACGCTGGTGGGCGAAGGCCTCAACGAGACGGTCAACCCGGCGCTGCGCCGGCGCCGGCTGCGTCCGGTCGTGTTCCCGGCGCGAAGCCCCCACGTGGAGGAGGGGGTGGCTTCATGAGCGAGCCCGTCCAGGCGAGCTGGCACCAGGAGCCCGTGCTGGCGGCCCGCGACCTGCGGGTCTGGTACGGCACCGAGCGTGGGCCGGTGCAGGCGGTCGACGGGGTGAGCTTCGAGCTGCGTCGGGGCGAGATCCTGGGACTGGTGGGGGAGTCCGGCTGCGGCAAGTCGACGCTGGGGAGGGGCTTGATCGGACTGTTGCCGCCGGGCAGCGCCACCGACGGCGAGCTGCGCTTCCAGGGGCGCGACCTGCTGACGTTGCGTCCCAAGGAGCTCCACGCCATGCGAGGGCGCGACCTCGGGATGATCTTCCAGGAGCCGTTGACCCGGCTGAACCCGCTCATGCGGATCTCCGAGCACTTCGCGGAGACGCTGCGTCAGCACGAGCCCGGGATCGGCGCCGAGGAGATCGAGCAGCGCGCCCTCGGAATGCTCCGGGTGATCGGCATCCCGCCCACCCGCTTCCGGGCCTACCCCCACGAGTTCTCCGGTGGCATGCGGCAGCGACTGATGATCGCGCTGGCGCTGGTGCTGCGACCGGCGTTCGTGGTGGCCGACGAGCCGACGACGGCCCTCGACGTGCTGGTCGAGGCCCAGATCATCCGCATCCTGCACGACCTGCGGCACGAGTTCGAGACCTCCCTGCTGCTCATCACGCACAACCTGGGCATCATCGCGGAGGCGTGCGACCGGGTGGCGGTGATGTATGCCGGAGAGATCGTCGAGATCGGCGATGCGCGCGAGGTGTTCGCACGCCCCCGACACCCCTACACGCGGGAGCTGCTGCGATCGACGATCTCCCTGTCCACGACCGGGCTCAACTACATCGACGGCGCCCCACCCGACCTGGTGAGTCCGCCGTCAGGCTGCTACTTCCACCCGCGCTGCCCGGACGCGATGCGGGTGTGCGTCGAGCGCCACCCGGTGGACCGCGTCCACGACTCGGGGTCGCGCGCCCAGTGCTGGGCCGCCGACCTGCGCGACCAGCCACCGCCGTCCTACCTCGGGGAGCTGACCGCGGCCGACCGGGAGCCCCTGGAGCGGGAGGTGATCTCCAGTGCCGACGAGGCCTGAGCACGACGCCACCACCGTGGCCGGGGCCGGGGACGACGACACCGTCCTCGACCTCGACCGTCTGACGATCACCTTCCAGCTCCAGGGAGGCGCCCTGTCACGGCTCCTGGGGCTGCGCCCGCGCCGGGTGCACGCGGTCGACGACGTGAGTCTCCGCCTGGCGCGCGGGGAGGTGCTCGGCGTGGTGGGCGAGTCCGGGAGCGGCAAGACCACGCTGGGGCGTGCGCTGCTGGGCCTCGTCCCCGCCACGTCGGGGACGATCACCTATCGCAACCGTGCCGGCAGCCTGATGGAGGTCTCCGAGCTGCGGGGACGGCGGCTGCGGGAGCTCCGGACGGACCTCCAGATGGTGTTCCAGGATCCCCACGCCGCCCTCAACCCCTCGATGACGATCGAAGAGGCGGTCGGGCACCCGCTGCGGATCCACCGGGTCGCCCAGGGTGCAGACCTGCGGGCGCGGGTCGTGGACGCGCTGGAGCGCGTCGGACTGTCACCGGTCGAGCGCTACCTCACCAAGCACCCCTCGGACCTGTCGGGGGGCCAGAAGCAGCGAGCCGTCATCGCCCGGGCGATCATCCTCGGCCCCCAGGTCCTGGTCGCCGACGAGCCGGTCTCGATGCTCGACATGAGTGTGCGGGCCAAGATCCTCCAGCTGATGGTCGACCTCAAGCGAGACCTCGGGCTGACCTACGTCTACATCACCCACGACCTCGCGTC
>JAGQUE010000662.1 GCA_020438665.1 Nocardioidaceae bacterium
GTCGAGGACGTGCTCGGCGACCGCGCCGACGTCCTCGCCCTCTACACCAATCACCCCAAGCTGTCCGACGAGGCGGCGTTCAACCAGGCGCTGTGCGGGCTCTATGCCGCCGGTCTCGGTGCGCCCGTCGTCGCTGCTCCCGCCGTCCCCACCCCGGTCGTCGCGGCCACGGTCGCTACCGCCGACACCACCACGATCCCGGAGCCCACCATGGCATCTGACGACACCATCCACGAGCTCGGGCTGCTGTTCGCGGGCGTCCTCGAGCAGGGTCTGAAGCTCTATGGGGCGACCCCGGCCGTGCCGGCGACCCCGCCGACCACGGCGGTCGCTCCAGTCGCTCCCACCCCCACTGCGGCCGTCCCGGCGCTCGAACCGGTGGTCATCACCGGCGCGGGTCTCGGCCTGCCCGGGCGCCCGCAGGTGTTCGGCGACGGCCACATCGCCGACCTGCTCGCCGGCCAGCAGTTCATCGGGCAGCTCCCGACCGAGGTCCGCGACCGGATGGTCGACATGCGGATCACCCGCCTCGTCAAGAGCGAGTCACAGGGTGCGAGCTTCGCCACCATCGACGACCCGGCCGAGGTCATCAAGCTCGCCGGCCTGCACGCACCCCTCGACGTGGTCGAGCAGTTCGGGGTCGATGCTGCCCGCGACGAGGCCCTCGACAACGCCACCCGGCTGGCGATCGGCAGCGGTCTCGAGGCCCTGCGCGATGCCGGCATCCCGATCGTGCAGCGCTACAAGACCACGACGCTCGGCACCCAGCTGCCGGACCGCTGGGGTCTTCCCGAGGAGCTGCGCGACGACACCGGCGTGATCTTCGCGTCGGCGTTCCCGGGCTTCGAGCGGCTCGTCGAGGCCGTCGAGGACTATGCGCTCGACAAGGGTCGTCGCGACCAGATCCTCGCCCTCGAGGGCGTGCTGGCCCGCCTGCCCGAGGATGCGCCCGGCCGTGGCGAGGTCGAGCAGGCGCTCGCCGAGATCCGCGCCGAGCACGACGCGCACCCCTACCAGTTCGACCGGCGCTTCCTCTTCCGCGTGCTGTCCATGGGGCACTCCCAGTTCGCCGACCTGATCGGTGCCCGAGGCCCGAACACCCAGGTCAACGCCGCCTGCGCCAGCACGACCCAGGCGCTGTCGGTGGCCGAGGACTGGATCCGCGCCGGCCGCTGCCGCCGCGTGGTCGTCGTCTCGGCCGATGACGCCACGGGCGAGCGGCTGATGCCCTGGATCGGGGCAGGCTTCCTGGCCAGCGGTGCTGCCGCGACCGACGAGAACGTCGAGGACGCCGCGACGCCGTTCGACCTGCGCCGACACGGGATGATCATCGGGATGGGCGCCGCCGCGTTCGTCGTCGAGTCCGCGGACGCCGCGCGTGAGCGGGGCCTCCAGCCGATCTGCGAGGTCCTCGGGGCGGTTGCCGCCAACAGCGCCTTCCACGGAACCCGTCTCGACATCGAGCACATCGCCGGGGTCATGGAGGCCGTGGTGAGCGAGGCCGAGCGCCACGGCATCGACCGCAAGGCCATCGCGCCGCAGACGGTCTTCGTGTCCCACGAGACCTACACCCCCGCTCGCGGCGGCAGCGCCTCCGCGGAGATCCACGCCCTCCGCTCGGCGTTCGGGCCCGCTGCCGACCAGATCGTCATCACCAACTCCAAGGGGTTCACCGGCCACGCCATGGGCACCGGGATCGAGGACGTCCTGGCCATCAAGGCCCTGGAGACCGGAATCGTCCCCGCCGTCCCCAACTACAAGGAGCCCGACCCCGGCCTCGGCACGCTGAACCTGTCGACCGGCGGGTCCTATCCGGTGGAGTACGCCCTGCGGCTCGCCGCCGGCTTCGGCTCGCAGATCGCGATGTCGCTGATGCGGCGCATCCCCATGCCCGACGGTCGTCGCCGCGCGCCGCACGAGCTCGGCTACGCCTACCGCATCGTCGACCAGGCCGCATGGCAGCACTGGCTGGACCGGCTGTCCGGACACAGCGGCGCGACCCTCGAGGTCGACCACCGGCGACTGCGCGTCGTCGACACCGGGGCCCCGGAGGTCGCGGTTCCCGCCGCGACGCGGGTGCCGGTGCCTTATGCCGGTGCTTCCGTCACCCAGGTCCGTGGAGCTGCCGCTGTCGCGACGCCCGACGCGTCGGCTGCGGTCGCGCCCGCCCCGCCCGTCGTCGCCCCGCCTGCGGCCGTCGCCCCGGCAGCGGC
>JAGQUE010000663.1 GCA_020438665.1 Nocardioidaceae bacterium
CCCACCGGCCTGCTCGAGCACGAACACCACCAGGGCAACCCACCCTCGCTGGTCCTGCGCCCACTGCAACACCAACCCCTGCGCCAGACCATGCACCGGGTGGTTCACCACGCACCACCGCTGCCTCGCCGGAGCGTCAGCCGGAGCAGGCTCCTCCCGCGCGACCCCGTTGGCCGGGCGGTCCTTCAACGGAATCCCGGCCCGGACCGGTGGCCCGGCCTGGCCCGACATCGACATGCGACCGAGCGTAGATCGCCGCACTGACCCCCGTCACAGACCGCCCCGAAATGACCTTTCCCAGAACGCACACCCACCCGCATCCTCAAGCAGAACGGAACGCCGTCGTGACCCAAACGCCGCACCGCCAGCCCGGCCGGATGACTGCCATCCTGGGCGTGGCCACGGTGGCCGCCACCGCCGCAGTGATCTCCTTCTCCCACGTGCAGGCACTCGCCCACACAGCCGGAGAACCCGAGCTGACCGCCTGGCTTCTCCCACTCAGCATCGACGGGGCGATCGCCGCCGCGGCCGCGGTCGTCCTGGCCGACTCCAAGGCCGGCCGACGGACCACCTTCTTGACCTGGCTCATGCTCGCCCTCGGCCTGGCCGCCAGTCTGGCCGCCAACATCGCTAGCGCCCAACCGACATGGACCGCCCGCGCCGTCGCCGCCTGGCCCCCGATCGCACTGGCCCTGGGCATCGAGGTGCTGGCCTCGATGTCCCGCCGGTCCGGCCCGATCGCCCCTGCCCGGCCCGGGACGCCCGAGACCACCACCTCCGAGCAGACCGAGCCCAGCCAGGCCTCGCCCCACACCTCATCCCGGAGCGTCTCGACGTCCGCCCCCCTGACCGCGCCGCTCCCCGCGAGCGGACCGTCCACCACCACCCCTGCCCGCCCGTCGACGAGCGAGCAGCTGCACCTGGTCGACAAGCCGGCCCCGACCAAGCCACCCCGTCCGGTCACGGAACCAACCGAGGACGACCACGCCATCGAGGTCATCCGCCGCCTGGACCAGTCCGCCGGCGGGCAAGCCTCACGCCGGACCATCCAGAACGAACTGGGCTGCGGAGCCTCACGGGCAACCCGACTGGCAACCCTTGCCCGGGCCGACGCCCAGTCCGGGCAGATGAGCCAACGATCGGCCTGATCGCGTGCTCACAGGGTCTTGCCCACACACAAGACCACCACCTGGCGCAGCGCGCGAAACTGTTGGGCGCGCCCCCTTGCCCTCAGTGAGCGGATGGAGAAGCCTGAGCGGTAGAACCCACCAGCCGCTGGGAGCCAAGCAGCCGTGAGCACCTCCTTCGAGACACCGGTCGACCAGTCGATGACGGCTGCTCTGGTGTCGGCCCTGGAGGACCTCACCTCAGCAGTCAGCAGCCAGAGCGAGTCCCTGGACGGTCTTGGAGCCGGACCGGACCAGCGCATCTCTGGAGACTCCGTCCTCTTCACCCGCGTCCCGCCCCTTCGAGTGGTGGTGAGCGTCGTCCTCGAGGCGGACCTCTACGCGGAGCTCGAGACGTCAGGTCATCCCGCGACCGTCCGGGAGAACCGCGGCACCAGGACCCTCAGTGACGTCTTGATCGAGGATGAGGGTCGCGGATGGCTCCGGATCTACGAGCCGAGCACCCCGGACTCCTTCTCCAAGACCAGCTGGAATCTGCTGATTCCGCTGGGTCGAATCGAAGCTGTGACGTCATCGTCGACACCGCCCCCCGCAGCCTCCTAGAAAGAGGAGGGGGGTGTCGAGACGCAGCGAGAACTGCGC
>JAGQUE010000072.1 GCA_020438665.1 Nocardioidaceae bacterium
CAGCCATCGTTGTGGTCCTTTCCAGTGGAGCCGGCAGCGGGGCCGACCCCACGACCCAGTGCAACAGAACCAGCCCATGCCGCGCATCCGGCGCGCCCGAACCGGTGGACAACCTCCACCGCGACGGAGGCTGTGGACGCCACCCGGAGCCAAGTCGCGGTTTCATCGTGACCATCCCGGCGGCTCACACGTCCGCGGGCCTTCGCCGGGTCGCGGCGTCGGGGGAGTGGGCGGTGGCGCGATCGCCGGCCGCGCCGGGGGCTCGGTGAGCCGGGAACCGTTAGCCGCGGGGTCCTGCCCGGCGGGCCGGTCGCCTTCGGCTTCCTCGGTGCTGTCGGCAGCCAGTTCGGCCGCCAGCCGGTCGCGGGTCGCACGGACTCCTTCGAGCTCGGCGGCGCGCGGGAATGCGTCGACCAGCCCGGCCTGGGCCTTCTCGGCCTCGCGGTTGATCTTGGTGGTGTCCATCTCAACGTCCTCCAGTACCCGCTCCAGGCGCCGGGGGAGGTTCTCCACGCGGGTCACCAGACCCATGGAGGGTTCGCGGACGTCGCCGGCCTCGACGAGCACGTGCACTCGGGGCACCTCGACGAGCGAGACGACGTAGCGGGGCTGACCCAGCCACGAGTCCGCGGACACCTGCAGGTGCAGTCCGCCCACCTCGCCCAGCGGCTGGGGGTCCCGCTGGTAGGGCTCGACCGCCTGCAACGCACGCTGCAGAGCGGGTGCGGCATCGGCGCGCTTGCCGTACGCCGTGCCGTTGATCCGGATCGAGAACGCATCCCCGTCGGTGTCGCGGCGCAGCGGGATCGCCGCCACCAGCTGCTGACGGTCGGTGGCCAGGCGCTCCAACCGGGGTCCGGCCTCGCGGATCGTGGCCGCGAGACTGCGCTGCGCCGAGGACCAGGCCCGCTCCAGCCGCTCCAGCTTGGTCGCCTCCGTCTCGGCCTTCGCCAACTCCATGATCCGCGGATCCCCCGAAGCGAGCGCCTTGACCTCGGCGTAGGAGAGCGCCGAGTCACCGATGTCCTCGATCTCCCGCACATCCAGCCGCCCACGCATCAGCTGGTTGATGAACTTCGCCTTCCGCTCCACCGTCTGCCACAGGTAGGTGTCGAACGAGGATTCGGTGACGTAGCGGTACACCCGAACCGAGGAGTTCAGATTGCCTTGACGCATGATCCGGCCGTCGCGCTGCGCCAGATCGGCCGGCCGCCACGGGCAGTCCACGTGATGCAACGCGACCGCACGCTTCTGGACGTTCGTACCCACACCCATCTTCTCCGTCGACCCGACCAGCACCGACACATGCCCGGTGCGGGCCTGCTCGAACAACCGAGCCTTGGCGCGGTCGTTATTGGCCTCGTGCATGAACCGCACCTTGCCGGCCGGCACGCCGAGCGAGACCAGCTGCGCCTTGAGCTCCTCATAGGCGTTCCACCCGGTGCCGGTCGGCGTACCCAGGTCGCAGAACACCAGCTGCAAGGCCCCAGGCTCCGGGTCGTTGCCGAACACGACGTCCGCGTGGTCGTGGTAGATCCCGGCGACCCGTTGGGCGACCGCGTCGACCTTGGACGGCTCGCGGTCCAGGAACGCCCCCAGCCCGTCGATCTGATGGTCGACCAGTCGCAGATCCAGCGCGGCCGCGCGACCGTGGCTGCTGATCCGCAGCATGTTGTCCTCCTCGGGCGGCACCGCGCGTGAGGACACCAGATCGGCCCGTTCTGCGAGCTGTGCCATGAAGTCGACCAGTTCCTGGCTCGGCGGCACCACCACCGTCTGCGGGGCACCGCCTTCCAGGTCGGGGGTGGGCAGGTGGAGGTCCTCGGCGGTCTTCACGTCGGCGACCTGGTGCCACAACCGCAGCAGCTCGGGGACGTTGTTGAATTTCGCGAACCGCGACTTCATCCGGAACCCCGTGCCCGAGGGGGAGAGCTCGAGGTCGGTCACGACCTGCCCGAAGGTGGCCGCCCAGGTGTCGAAGTCGGTGATCCCGGCCGCCTCCATGTCCGCGGGCGCTAGGTAGCGCAGCATCGTGTACGCCTCGGCCACCGAGTTGGCGATCGGTGTCGCGGTCATGAACGTGGCCACCCGCCGACCGTGCCGGCCACGCAGGTAGGACATCTTCAGGTCGAGGTCGGTGGCCCGGTTGGACCCGTCCACGGCCACGCCGGGGATGTTGGAGGCCAGTCGGAGGTTCTTGTAGCCGTGGGCCTCATCCACGCACAGGTAGTCGATACCGGTGGCCTCGAAGGTGATCGCCGGGTCGCGTTCGACGTCGCGCAGCGACTTCAACCGCTCCTCGGCCCGAGCCAGCGTCCCCTCCAGCCGCTTCACCGACAGCCCGCGCTCGGACTTCGAGGCGGCCAGCCACATCCTCAGCTGGGTCAGCTGCTCGTCGAGATAGGCCTGTTCGGTGTCCTTGGAGACCGGGATCTTCTCGAACGCCGAGCGGGACATGATGACCGCGTCCCACTCGCCCGTCGCCGCGCGGGCGACGAAGAGTTGCCGCTTGTCCTTGACCAGGTCCTCGGTGCCGCAGGTCAGGATGCGGGCCTGCGGGTAGGCCTGCAACCACTCACGGGAGAACTGCTCGAGCATGTGGTTGGGCACCACCACCGCCGGCTTGCG
>JAGQUE010000073.1 GCA_020438665.1 Nocardioidaceae bacterium
CGATCCAGCCGAGGAACTCCCAGATCGCGCGGAAGTCCTCGATGTCGTTGATGAGCGGGGTCCCGGTGAGCGCCATCAGCAGCGGGCGCCCCATCCGCTCGCGGATCTTGCGGGAGATCTGCAGGGTGTTGCGGGAGCGCTGCGAGGTCTTGTTCTTGATGAAGTGGGCCTCGTCGACGACCATGCCGCGGAACCCGTGCTGGCCGAGCCAGCCCACGTGCCGGTCGAGGACCTCGAAGTTGACGACGACGATGTCGGCGAAGCCGTCGATGTCGACGCCGTCGCCGTGGATGACGGTGGCGGTGCGGCTCGGGGTCCAGATCCCGGCCTCGCGGACCCAGTTGTTCTTGACGACGTTGGGGACGACGACCAGCAGCGGATAGGCGTTGGCGGCCTGGGCCGCGAGCAGCGCCTGGGCGGTCTTGCCGAGGCCCGGCTCGTCGGCGAGGAGATAGGTGCGGTGGCCCATCCGGGCCGACTCGACCATCTGGGCCTGGTGGTGCATCAGCGTCATCCCGCCCGGCGCGGACAGCGACAGCGGCTCGGGCAGGTCGAGGCAGGCGGCGTCGCCGCCGTACTCGAAGGATCGGAACAGCGGCCCGAGCAGCTCCCAGGTGGACAGCCGGCCCGGGCCGCTGCGACGCGGCGCGGAGAAGTCGGGCACGAGGAACGGGTTGGAGAGCTGGGCACGGACCACCGACGGCGGGACGACCTGGCGCTCGCCGTTGTCGTCGACGACCTCGGGCTCCGGCTCGGGCTCGGCCCCGCGCTCGTCGCCGGCGGCGGTCAGCATCTCCCGGCGCAGGGTGCGTGCTGAGGTGGAGATCTCGGCGTCCTCGGCGAGCAGCTCGAACAGCGACGGCTGGCGTGCCGCGGTCTTGGCGAGGATGGTGGCGATCCCGTCCAGCCGGGTCAGCTGCTTCTCGCGGTCGGCGGGGGTGAGCGCGTCGTTGGTCTTCATCGACGCCCGCTCCTCACGCACGAGCAGCGCGACGACCTGGAACTTGTTGCGCGTCGACAGGGTCACCCGGCCGCGCTCGACGTCGTTCTCGACCTCGCGCACCGCGCGGGCGAGGATCGGGATGATCCCCTCGTTGTCGCGGTGCTTGGTCGCGGTGCGCGCGTTGCCGCGCGCCGGCGTACGGCGAGCGTCGTCGCGACGCTGTCGCGGTCGTGCCACGAACTCCTCCTATGGAGCGTTGTCCGGCCACCTGCGAGGCGGCCCTGCGCCCGCACACCGGGCGCTGTGTACGGCGGGCCGACCGTCGAGCCGGGTCCTCGGCGGCCGGATGGCTCGCCGGGAAGTCTCGAGAGAAGCGGCTGACGACGCGTTCTCGTCAGCGAAGGTGGTCGGTCGGGGTCCGACGTCGCGGCAAGCATACCTCCCGACCCCCCGGTTCGGGCCAGTCTTCGCGGTGTCCAGTGATGGCAGGCCGGCGCCGAGGCTCAGGTGCCCGAGGTCTCGGGGCGCCCCCGCTGGCGTCGGCCGCGGCTCTCCCGCAGATGGCGCGCCCGCGCGACGTCTGCGCGCTCCTCGGCCGCCGCTTTGTCGCTCTTGCTGGTGTCGCGCGCCGGGAGCTGGATGACCTCCTCGGCCGGCAGCCCGGCCTGGAGCTCGCGACCGCGCTCAAGCTCGGCGTCGATCTCTGCCCCGAACAGCAGCGCCAGGTTGGTGATCCAGAGCCACAGCAGGAAGGCGATGACGCCGGCCAGCGAGCCATAGGTCTTGTCATAGCTGGAGAAGTTGCCGACATAGAAACCGAACGCCGCCGACGCCACGATCCACACCACGATCGCGACGAGGGCGCCCATGCTGATCCAGCGGAACCGGGGCTGCTTGATGTTGGGTGTCGCATAGTAGAGCAGCGCCACGATCAGGACGACGACCGCGAGCATCACCGGCCACTTCGCGATGCCCCAGACGGTCAAGGCGGTCGAGCCGATGCCGAACGCGTCGCCGACGGCCTGCGCGGCCGGACCGGTCAGCACCAGCGCCAGCGCGACAAGAGCGGCCAGGACGACGGTCACCAGCGTCACCAGCAGCATCATCAGGCGCAGCTTCCAGACCGGCCGTCCCTCGGGGACCTCATAGACACGGTTGAGCCCACGTCCGAAGGCGTTGACATAGCCCGAGGCCGACCACAGCGCCACCAGGAGGCCGAGCACCAGGCCCCAGCCGGCCCCGGTGTTCTGGCTCAGCCGGGTCAGCGTCGGCTCGAGCGTGTCCGCGGCGCTGTTCGCGCCCATGTCGCGTAGGACCTGGACGAGGGTGTCCACCGTCTGGGGCCCCTGGCCGACGAGCCCGACCAGCGAGAGCAGGGCGATGGCGGCCGGGAACAGCGCCAGCACCGAGTAGTAAGTGAGCGCCGCCGCCAGGTCGGTGCACTGGTCGTCGGAGAACTCGCGCACGGTCTTGCGGGCGACGTACTTCCAGGACGGCTTGGTCAGGTCGGTCGGCGCGTCGGGCTCGTCGATCTCGTGTCGGCTGTCCGGCCTGTCCGTGCTCGTGGTCTCCGCGTCGTTCATGGTCTCCGCGTCCTTCCGCCGGGTGTGCGGTCGCTGGGCCGGCGAACGCCTCGTCGCCGCGGTCGGTCCCGGTGGCGGGTCTGGCCCGAGAGCAGGCCCTTCGGATCCGGCAGGTGCTGCCCGAGATCCACTGACCGCCGCGGCGACGGGCTCTCCCGCCCCCGTGGTCGTCGTACCCAGGGCGCGGACGCCCATGCCCGGCCAAGGCTCCCCGCGCGCAGGGGGGCCCACCCGGTGGCCGATGATGGTCCTGTGCCCGACCCCGCTCCTGCGTCCCCGAGCCCGCTGACCGCCAGCGCCGACGTGGTCGTCGTCGGAGCGGGCATCAGTGGCCTGGCAACGGCCTACTTCCTGCGGCGGTCGCTGGGGCCGGACGCCGTCATCCAGGTGGTCGAGGCCGGCCCAGAGGCGGGAGGCAAGGTCCGTACCCGGAGCCTCGTCGGCCTGCCGGTCGACACGGGGCCTGACGCGTTCTTGTCACGGGCGCCCGAGCTCGGGCGCCTCGTCGAGGCGCTGGGGCTCGCCGACGAGGTCATCGACCCGCTCGCGGGCAGCGCCTCGATCTGGTCGCGCGGCCGGCTGCGGCCGCTGCCGCCGGGCATGGCCTTCGGCCTGCCAGACCGGCTGGTCGCCCTGCTGCGGTCCGGGCTGCTGTCCCCGCTCGAGACGGTGCGGGCCGGGCTCGATCTGGTCCTGCCCCGCACGCCCCTGCCGGCCGACCCGACGGTCGCCGACCTGGTCCGGCCCCGCTTCGGCGACGGCGTCTATCAGCGGCTCGCGGCTCCCCTGCTCGGCGGCGTCCATGCCGGTGACCCAGCCCAGCTCAGCGCCCGCAGCACGGTCCCCGAGATCGCGGCGATGGCCGGATCCGGTCGCAGCCTCTATCTGACGATGCGCTCGCGTCGCCGCCGGGCACCGGCCCCGGCGCCCGGCGCCCCCAGGCCACGCGCGCCGCTGGTCTCGATCCGGGGTGGGCTGTCGCGGTTGGTCGACCGGTTGGTCGAGGACATCGGTCACGACGCAGTCCACCTGGACACTCCGGTCCTGGGACTCGAACCGGCCGACGGCGGTTGGGTGGTCGTGACCGACCATGGACGAGTCAGCACCCGTCGCGTCGTCCTCGCGACCCCGGCGCCCGCAGCGGCCGCGCTGCTCGAGGACCACTCCGCCGACGCCGCCGACCGGCTGCGCGAGATCCCCTATGTCGACGTCGCCAACGTCACGCTGGCCCTCCCGGCCGACGAGGTCGGCCCGCTGCCCGCCGGCACCGGCTTCCTCGTGCCGCCGGTCGAGGGAGAGCTGACGGTCGGCTGCACCTGGCTGAGTCAGAAGTGGCCCCACCTCGCCCAGCCCGACCACGTCGTCGTCAAGACCATGGTCGGCCGCGCCGGCGACCGTCGCTGGGTCGCCATGGACGACGACGAGCTGGTGGGCCGCGTCCGCGACGACCTGCGCCGGCTGCTCGGGATCACCGCGGCGCCGGACGACCTGCTGGTGCAGCGGTGGCCGCGAGCGATGCCGCAGTACGTCGTCGGCCACGCCGCCCGGCTCGACGCCCTCGACGCCGCCGTGGCCACCCTCCCCGGCATCGCGCTCACCGGAGCGGCGTACCGCGGCATCGGCCTGGCCGGCTGCGTCGCCCAGGCCAGCTCAACCGCCGATCGCATCGCCGCCGGGACGTCCTAGGACCTGGTCGGCCCCGGCAGCCAGTTCGGATGACGCCCCCTGGGGGCCCGTCAGGCTTCGCGTCCGGATGATCCGGCCGCGTTCGGGGTATCCCCCGGACATGGCAGTCACTTCTTTCCAAGACCTTCCGCTGGCCGACCGTTCGCTCGACTGGGACGATGCCGCAGCCGAGCAACGGTGCGGTGGCCGACCCAGCCGGCGGGGCCCCGCATCGCGGCGAAGGTCAGCGCAGCAGTGCCCAGAGCAGCATCCGCAGCGCCCGGAACTGCTCCTTGACCCGAGCGGCGTCGCCGGTGGCCCGCGCCAACAGGAAGGCGCCGCGGAACGTGACGAACACGTGGTCGGCGATCGCGTCGACGGGGACGCCGCGGATGCCGCGGTCGGCCAGGGCCTCGTGGAGCAGGGCGGCGTACTGCTCGCGCCACTGGGCGGCGGCCTTGTCGACCTGGGCGATCGACCCCTCGCCGGCGAGGTCGAACTCGACCAGGACGGGGGCGTAGAGACAGCCCACCTTTCCGGACCCGACGTCCGCGGTGAGGAGGGCGGCGCTGTCCTCCAAGAAGCGCACGAAGGCGATGGCCCGACCCACGGGGTCCGCCTCCGTGGCGGCCGCGGCCTCGAGGCCCCGCTCGAGCAGGGCCAGGTCCGCGGCCACATAGCGCTCGGTCAGCGCCTCGGCCAGGGCCTGCTTGGAGGCGAAGTGATGGAAGAAGGCGCCCTTGGAGGACGATGACGCGGCAATGATCTCGTCGACCGACGTGCCCGAGAGCCCCTTCGCGACGACCAGCCGTTCGGCCGCAGCGAGGATCCGCTCACGCGTGGCGCTTCCGTCCCGAGGCATGACGCGATTCAAACAGACCAACCGGTCTGCCGTTCGCGGAACGTGAGGGCCCGTGCTGGCGTAGGGTGCGCGCATGCGAGTGCCGCCCACGAGCGACACCGGCGGGAACGACGACCGCGGCGACCAGGGCCCGGAGTCGCAGCACCTGCCGGATGGGCTGCGTTCGCACGTCGCCGAGAGCTGGCACCGTTCCGCCGCTGCGGGAGTGACTCCCGACGTCACCGAGGCGCCCATCACCCTCCCCGACGACGAGCTGCGCGACTATCGCGCCGCCCACCCGCTGGCGCGGGTGTTCCCGCTGCTGGACGACATCCTCGGCCAGGCCGCCCGCGACACCGGCTCGCTCATGGCCGTCTCCGACGCCACCGGCCAGCTGCTGTGGGTATGTGGCAACTCCGCCACGCGGCGGGCCGCCGAGTCGATCGGCTTCGTCGAGGGCAGCAACTGGGACGAGCGACTGGCCGGCACCAACGCCCCCGGGCTGGCGCTCCAGCTCGACCGCCCGGTCGAGGTGCTGCGCGGGGAGCACTTCCGCCAGTCGGTGCAGGACTGGAGCTGCGTGGCCGCCCCGATCCACGACCCCACGACGACCCGGGTCCTCGGCGTCCTTGACGTCACCGGCGGCCCGGGCCTCGGGGTCCCGGAGGCGCTCGCGATGGTGCGCGCTGCGGCCCGGATGGCCGAGGCCGAGCTCGCCCACCCCGACACCGCCCTGCGCGACCTCGGCCTGCGGGCCGACAGCCTCCCGGCCCGCGGGACCCAGCTGGTCATCGAGGCGCTCGGTCGCGACGAGGCGCTGCTCACCCTCAGCGTCGAGGGCAACCGGTCACCCCAGCTGCGGCTCTCGCGGCGCCACTCGGAGATCCTCGTCCTGCTCGCCGGCGCCCCCGGCGGCCTGAGCGGCGACGAGCTCGGCATGCTGCTGTATGCCGACGACGGCGGCTCCTCCACCCTGCGCGCCGAGCTCAACCGGCTGCGCAGCCTGCTCGGCGGCCAGGTGCTGGCGTCGCGCCCCTATCGGCTGGCCGCCGACATCACCGCCGACTGGCGGACCGTCGAGGCGCTCGCCGCCAGTGGCGAGGTGCGTACGGCGCTGCGCGGCTACCGCGGCCCCGTCCTGCCGCGCTCCTATGCCCCAGGCGTGACGGCCCTGCGCGACACGGTCCACGAGACGGTGCGTCACGCGATCCGCGTGTCCAAGGCGACCGACCTGATGTCGACCTGGACGCGCTCGTCGTGGGGCGCCGACGACTACGACATGTGGTTGGCCCAGCGCGACTCGCTGGCCCCCGGCACCCCGATGCGGGGTCTCGTCGACGGCCACCTCGCCCGGCTCGACCGGGAGCTCGGGATCAGCGGTCCCGGCCGGCTGCGCTAGGCCGTTCCAGGCCCCGGTCTCCCCGATGCAACGTGGTTGCAACGTGGCCGTTCCTAGGTTGTGACGCCAATCACCCCCACCGTGATAGGAGTCACCCACATGGCCGTTTACGCCCAGCCCGGGCAGCCCGGCAGCCCGACCACCTTCCCCGCCCGCTACGACAACTGGATCGGCGGGCAGCGCGTCGCCCCCGTCAAGGGCCAGTACTTCGAGAACGTCTCGCCGGTCACCGGCAAGCCCTTCGTCGAGGTGGCCCGGTCCACCGCCGAGGACATCGAGCTCGCGCTCGACGCCGCCCACGCAGCGGCGCCCGGCTGGGGTCGTACGTCGCCCACCGAGCGCAGCAACATCCTGCTCAAGATCGCCGACCTGATGGAGGCCAACCTCGAGGCGATCGCCGTCGCGGAGACCTGGGACAACGGCAAGCCGGTGCGCGAGACCCTGGCCGCCGACCTGCCCCTCGCGATCGACCACTTCCGCTACTTCGCCGGCGTGCTGCGCGCCCAGGAGGGTGCGATCAGCGAGATCGACGAGGACACGATCGCCTACCACTACCACGAGCCGCTGGGTGTGGTCGGCCAGATCATCCCCTGGAACTTCCCGATCCTGATGGCGGTCTGGA
>JAGQUE010000664.1 GCA_020438665.1 Nocardioidaceae bacterium
CCCGTGACCTCGCGGATCATCCACTCCAGGGTGCTCTCGACCACGATCGTGAGCGCCTCCTCGGCGCTGATCTCGGCCCTGGCCGGCACCCTCAGCGAGTGGTCGCCCGAGGGTACGACGGCCAGCTCGACCTGGGGCGGGAACTCCTCCGGCCGGCCCATGGTGTCGCGTTCGCCCTGGATGACCAGCGTGGGCAGCCGGGTCCCGAGGAGCTCGTCGACCCGGGACTTCTCCGGGTGGCCCGGAGGGTGGAGCGGGAAGGCCAGGCAGAGACAGCCGGCGGCGCCCAGGCTCTTGGCGGTCCGGGCTGCGGAGCGTGCGCCGGCGGAACGGCCTCCCACCACGAGCGGCGTCCGGGTCCGCATCGCCGACGCCGCGGCCACCAGGCCCGCGTCGAGGGTCGCCGGCGGAGTCGCCACCTTGCGTCCGGCCACCTTCCACGGCTGCTCGAACAGCACCACGGTGACGTCGTTCTTGGGAAGGAACCGGGCCAGCGCCCGGAGGTCCGCGGTGTCGATGCCGTTGCCGGCCCCGTGGCTGAGCAGCAGCGTGGCGACCGGGCTGGGGGCGCGGTGGGTGACCAGCCGCCCCTCACCGTGGGGCGTGGCGATCCTTCGCTCCTTGTGCACGATCGCATCATGCCAGCGGCGGGTCAGCCGAGGGGAAGAGGATCCAGCAGCTCAGCACCGTTGTTGCGGACGTTGTTGACCAGCGTCGCCACCGGATAGGCCTCCAGCCGGCCCGGGGCGGCGGGCACCAGGAGGTCGAGGAGGTCGTCGCCGCTGACGCGCGGGTCGAGCCACCGGCCCCAGCGGTCGGGCTCGACCATGAGCGGCATCCGGTCGTGGATGTGGCCGACCGCGTCCTCGGCCTGGGTCGTGATGACCGTGCAGGTCCACCGGAACCGGTCGGGCTCGTCGTCGGCCTTGGCGGGGTCGCGCCAGATCTCATAGAGGCCGGCCATCGCGAGGATGCCGTGGTCGGCGGGACGGATGAAGAAGGGCTGCTTGACCGGCTTGCCGCCCTTGCCGAGCTGGTCGGTCGGGTACCACTCGAAGTAGCCATCGGCGGGCAGCAGGCAGCGCCGGGCCGCGAATGCCCGCCGGAACGCGGGCTTGTCGGCGACGGTCTCCATCCGGGCGTTGATCATGCGGTTGCCGATGGCCGGGTCCTTGGCCCATGACGGGACCAGCCCCCAGGTCAGCACCCGCAGCTGGCGTTCCGGCGGCTGGTCGCTCTCGCGCGATGGAGGCCGCTCGACCACGGCATAGACCGGCTTGGTGGGCGCGACGTTGTAGTCGGCCGCGAGCGGCTCGGCGACGCGGTTGGCGGCGATCTCGAACTCCTCGACGAGATCCTCGGGGCGTCGGCTCGACGCATAGCGACCGCACATGCGGTCGAGCCTAGTTGCGCCTGTCAGGAGCGGGCGAGCTCGTCGAGCAGCAGCGCGGCCGTGGCGTCGGTGCCGGGCAGCCCCTCGATCCACACGCGCGCCGACTCGCCACCACCCTGGAGGGTGCGGGCCATCCGGCGCAGCAGCGCGACGCGCTGGCCGAGGCGGTCGTCGCGCTCCACGACCACGACGATCCGCTCGGGACCGAGCTTGCCGATCGTCTCGGTGCCGGCGAACACGGTGCGGGCCGCAT
Source organism: Nocardioidaceae bacterium (assembly GCA_020438665.1). Next base: position 1,647 of record JAGQUE010000664.1, read on the forward strand.
CGCCGAGGGAGCTGAGCCGCATCGCCCGGGTCAGCACGTGCTTGGCGCGCTGGTCGGTCGGGTCGACGTGGCGGTCCTGGGGCAGCTCGGCCACCACCAGGGCATGGCTGTCGCGCACCCGCGTCGCCAGCCGGAGCTCTCCCCTGTAGAGCTCCGACAAGCGGCTGCGGACGTGCGCCAGGCTGGCCAGGCCCGTCATCGGGTCCGCACAGGCCAGCTGGTGCAGGTAGGCGAGCGTGGTGTCGCTCCACGCACGAGACACGGACCGGACGTCGTCGAAGGAAGGATCGATCCCGAGCACCAGCCGGTAGGTCTCCGCCAGTGCTTCCAGGGTCTCGTCCAGGGACGCCCCGTCCTTGGCCATCTGCGTTCCCGCGATGGCACACGATTCGGCAGAGCCGGACCCTGAAGCAAGCGCTTCGCCAACAGCCTCAAATCTGGCGGGCAACCCCTTCCGCACCAGATCGACGCGGCGTTCGCTTGCCTCAGGGTCCGCAGTGGACGCATTGCGAGTTCGCAACGTGAAGATGCCCACTGACCCCCCTCGGTGTCTCCGTCTCGAGGATGAAACGGACGTCGTGACGGGGTATGACGCGGTTTTCCGGAACATTTTCTCGACGAGGTTCTGCGGCGGCGGGTCCGCGGCGCGAACGGGGTGAGGTTTCGGTCGCATTCCGGCCTCGCAGCGGTGTCGGCACACCTAGACTGACCCCTCAGACCGGGACCGCCCGCGTCATAACCCGCCCTCTTCCCCGTTGGACTGATATGAGCAGCACGCTTGCACGCGTCGACGACCGTGCCGACGCCGAGCTGATCTCTGCTGTCCGCGGGGGCGACCTGGAGGCCTACGGAGAGCTCTTCGCGCGTCACTCCGACGCCGCGACCCGGCTGGCGCGCCAGCTGATGTCCTCCTCCGACGCCGACGACCTGGTCTCCGAGGCGTTCGCCAAGGTGCTGATCGTGCTGCAGCGCGGCGGCGGGCCGGACATGGCCTTCCGCGCCTATCTGCTCACCTCGGTCCGCCGGCTCCACGTGGACAAGATCCGGGCCGGCTCGCGCCTGCACACGACCGACGACCTCGAGCCGTTCGACCCCGGCGTCCCGTTCCAGGACACCGCCGTGGCCGGCTTCGAGAACGAGGCGGCCGCCAAGGCCTTCGCGTCGCTGCCCGAGCGCTGGCAGCTGGTGCTGTGGCACCTCGAGGTCGAGGGACAGAAGCCCGCCGACATCGCCCCGCTGCTGGGCATGAGCGCCAACTCCGTCTCCGCGCTGGCCTATCGCGCCCGTGAGGGCCTGCGCCAGGCGTTCTTGAACCAGCACGCCCAGGAGCTCGACGACGACACCTGCCAGTGGACCCACCAGCACCTCGGCGCCTATATCCGCAACGGCATCTCCCGGCGTGACGCGAGCAAGGTCGAGGAGCACCTCGACGAGTGCCGCAAGTGCATGGCTGTCTATCTCGAGCTGAGCGAGGTCAACTCCAACCTGGCCGGCATCCTCGGCCCGCTGCTCCTCGGCACCGCCGCCGCGGCCTATCTCGCCAGCGCCGGTGGTCTGGTCGCCAAGGGTGGCCTGCTCGTCCTGGTCGGCCGCGCGCGCGACGCCGTCCTCGGCAACCTGCCCGCCGCCGCGGTGGCGGGTGTCGCCGCGACCGCGGTCGTCGCCGGTACGACGGTCGCGGTGATCGCCAGCCACGGCGAGAAGCAGGTGAGCTCGGCCGACAGGCCGGTCGGCGTCGTGAGCAGCCCGAGCACGACCGACCACAGCAAGGGCCCACGAAAAAACCGCCCCGTCGTCATCGCACCGCGCCGATCGCCCAGCGTCCCCGCGCCGACGTCCGACACCCCGGCCGTGTCCGACCCGCCCACCGAGTCGCCGTCGCAGATCACCGAGCCGTCGGACTCGACGGGTCCCTCGGAGTCCCCGACCCGGTCGGAGTCGCCGACGCAGAGCCCGACCCAGTCCGAGTCCGCCAGCGAGAGCCCGACCGAGTCGCCGACCGCGAGCGAGTCGGCGTCGCCGACGCAGAGCCCGACCCAGTCCGAGTCCGCCAGCGAGAGCCCGACCGAGTCGCCCACCGACCCGACCTCCAGTGCCACGCAGGAGCCGCTGAGCAAGGACATCGGCATCACGGCCTCGGCCGAGCTGCGCGACCGCCGGTCCTATGTCCTGACGTCGACGATCGCCGGGCTCGCCCCCGGCAACAGCCTGGCGCTCGACATGCACGTGGGTGGCAACCTCTACTTCCACGCCGTGCCGTGGGACGGCTGCGCCATCGACCAGTCCGACAACCACCACCTCAGCTGCACGGTCACCCAGGCCGCCGACACCGTGGCACCGATCGTGCTCCGGGTCAGCTCGGTGATCCCCCCGGAGACCACGACGGTCTCCTATGCCATCAGCCCCCTCGGCGACACCCTCAACGAGGACGTCACCAACGACACCGCCAGCGTCGACCTCGCCCCGGTGTTCAACAAGCGCGGCGTCACCGGTCGCGGCCCGGTCAAGACGGTCGGCACCGCGTGGAGCGGGCCGCGCCCCGGCGCCGCCCGCACCGACTGGATCTGAGCGGGGCCTGTCGCCCTCGGTAGGCTGCGCGGGTGACCAGCGCCCCCGACCCCTGGCCCGCGCCGCGCGCCCGTGGACCCGTCGACGTGCACGTCACGCTGCCCGGGAGCAAGTCCATCACCAACCGGGCTCTGCTGTTGGGCGCCCTCGCGACCGGGCCGTCCGCCGTACGACGCGCCCTGCGCTCGCGCGACACCATCCTGATGGCCACCGCGCTGACCGCGCTCGGGGCCCACGTCGACACGACCGGCGACGACTGGACGGTCACGCCCGGCGCGTTCGACCGGGCGGCCGCGATCGACTGCGGGCTCGCCGGGACCGTGATGCGGTTCGTCCCTCCCGTGGCCGGGCTCTCGACCAGGCGCGTCGACTTCGACGGTGACGCCCACATGCGGACCCGGCCCGTCGGCGAGATCCTGACCGCGCTGCGCGGGCTCGGCATGACCATCGACGATGGCGGCCGCGGGGCGCTGCCCTTCGGCGTCGAGGGGCACGGGGCGGTGACCGGCGGCACCGTCGTCATCGACGCCTCCGCGTCCTCCCAGTTCGTCTCCGCCCTCCTGCTGGCGGGCGCCCGCTATGACCACGGCGTCGACGTCCGCCACGACGGCAAGCC
>JAGQUE010000074.1 GCA_020438665.1 Nocardioidaceae bacterium
GCGACTTCAAGATGGACCAGCTGCCCCTGGACGGCCGGATCACCGACCTGCGCGCGTTCGCGCGGCTGGGCGAGGAGGGCGTCGACCTGTTCATGGTCGACTCCACCAACGCCGAGGTTCCCGGCTTCACGACCCCCGAGCGCGACATCACCCCGGTGCTCGACCGGGTCTTCCGCCAGAGCCAGCAGCGGATCATCGTCGCCTGCTTCGCCTCCCACGTGCACCGGGTCCAGCAGGTCCTCGACGCCGCCGTGCTCCATGGCCGCAAGGTGGCCTATGTCGGCCGGTCGATGGTGCGCAACATGGGCATCGCCTCGGACCTCGGCTATCTCCGGGTGCCGCCGGGCGTCATGGTCGACGCCAAACAGCTGGCCGACCTCCCGCCCGAGCAGCAGGTGCTGGTCTCGACAGGCTCTCAGGGCGAGCCGCTGTCGGCCCTGTCGAGGATCGCCCAGCGCAACCACGACTTCGTCCACATCGAGGAGGGCGACACCGTCATCCTCGCCTCGTCGCTGATCCCGGGCAACGAGAGCTCGGTCTATCGCGTCATCAACGGCCTGTCCCGCTGGGGCGCCAACGTCGTCCACAAGGGCAACGCCCTCGTGCACGTCAGCGGCCACGCCAGCGCCGGTGAGCTGATCTATTGCTACAACATCGTCCGCCCACGCAACGTGCTGCCCGTCCACGGCGAGGTGCGCCACCTGCGGGCCAACGCCGATCTCGCACGCGCCACGGGGGTGCCCAACGTGGTGCTCGCCGAGGACGGCATCGTGGTCGACCTGATCGACGGCCAGGCGCGCGTCGCCGGCAAGGTCGAGGTCGGCTATGTCTTCGTCGACGGGACGTCGGTCGGCGACATCACCGAGCACTCCCTCAAGGACCGCCGGATCCTGGGGGAGGAGGGCTTCATCTCGGTGATCGTCGTGGTCGACATGGTCAGCGGCAAGGTCGCCGCCGGGCCCGAGATCCACGCCCGAGGCTTCGCCGAGGACGACTCGGCGTTCGACGCCATCAAGCAGCCGATCATCGACGCCATCGATGCGGCGCTGCGCGACGGCGTCGACGACGCCCACCAGCTCCAGCAGAACATCCGCCGCGTCATCGGCCGCTGGGTGAGCAACACCCACCGCCGGCGCCCGATGATCATCCCGGTCGTCATCGAGGCCTGATCCACCCATCCTGGGGCGAAGCGGCGCCGCGGTCAGGGGGTGATGATCTGGAAGGACTGCGGGGTCTCGAAGAAGCCGATCACGATCAGGAACTGACCGAGGTGATAGGTCACCATGATCGCGACCCGGGCCCACGAACGCGGCCGGACGAAGCGATCGACGGCCAGGATCGTGTCGCTGGCCACGAACACGGTGGCGCCCAGCCCCAGCAGCCACGTCCCCGTCGCCCAGGCGGCGACCGCCATCGTGGAGATCACCATCATGTAGACCGCGACGGGGACGGTCAGCGCTGCCCCGTCGGTGCGATGGACCGACGGGAGCACGTCGCGGGAGCTGACCAGGGCCAGCGCGACGGTGGCCACGCCGATGAACGCCCAGAGGGGCTTGTCGAGGCTGAGCAGCAGGAAACTGATGACATAGGCCAGGTGGCCGACGAGGAAGGCAGCCAGGCCGGCCCGGAAGCGGGCCGTGGAGGATCCGAGCAGCATCACGTCACCCAGCAGGCCGAAGGCGAGGGCCACGAGCAGCCATACCCCGGCGGTGGTCTCGGGCGCGCCCAGCGCCCAGGTCGTGGCGAAGAGGGCGGCGAGCGTGGCGGGCTTGGCCCAGAGCTCGAGCTGTCGGTGGCCCTGGGCGACGGCCCACCAGTCGGTGACGGCGACGCCCGCGGTCACCCCCCACAGCAGCCAGATCACGCACAGCAGCATGACAGGCGCACGGGCGGTCGTCAGTCGGACTCGCGGATCTGCGCCAGCCGGGCCAGCCGTCCGACCCCGACCGCGGCGACCGCGGCGAGCAGCACCGCGACGGCCAGTCCCCACGAGTCGGGAGGCGTCGCCACCCCGCCTGCCACCGAGATGACGGTGACCGCCCCCAGGGCGCCGATGCCGACCCGCAGGTCGAGGTAGGCGACCAGCCCCAGCACCGGGACGGTGAGCCACGCCCAGGTCCACTCCCCGGTCGCCAGCACCGAGACCTGTCCTGCGACGACGAGGAGCGCGACGACCTGCGTCGTGCGCAGCGTGGTGCGCATGTGCCCAGCCTGACGCGCCACCGGTGCGGGCGCCTGAGTGTCGGGGCTCAACCCTCGAGCCGGATCACCGTGTCCATCGCGTCGAGGCCGATCGTGCCGTGGGTGATCCACACGATGGAGCGACCTCGCTCCTCGCTCAAGACCTCGTCGCTGACGCGTCGCGCGGTGGCGGCGTCCAGGTGGGCCGTCGGCTCGTCGAGCACCAGCACCGGCTGGTCGGCGAGCAGGGCCCGCGCGACGGCGATCCTCGCGCGCTCGCCGCCGGAGACGTGGGCGCTGCCCTCGCCGATCATCGTCGCCACCCCCCGCGGCAGTGCGTCGACCCACGTCCCGAGGTGGGCGGCGTCGAGCGCGGCGCGGACCTCGTCGTCGGTGGCCTGGGGGCGTGCCAACCTCACGTTCTCGGCCACGTTGCTGGCGAAGATGTGGGGGTCGTCGTCGACGAGCCCCGTCGTACGACGGACGTCGTCGAAGCTGAGTCGGCGCAGATCGGTGTCGGCGAGCGTCTGGGAACCCGCTCGAGGGTCGAGGAACCGCATCATCACGGCCGCGAAGGTGCTCTTGCCGGTCCCCGAGGCACCGACGAGACCGACCCGGGCTCCCGGGGGGAGGTCGAGGTCGAAGTCGACCAACGCGTCCTCCGTGCCCCAGCCGACCGAGATCGACCGCGCCGCCGACGCAGGATGCGTCAGTTCCACGATGGCCGGGTCGCCGGTCTCGGTGACCACCGGCGCCTGCTGGGCGAGGGCCTCCAGCCGCGCCTGTGCGGCGGAAGTGCGGACGGCGAGTGCGCCGGCGTCGGGCAGCGGCGCGAACGCGTCGACCAGGGCGATGGGGAGCAACACCAGCAGGGCCAGCAGCGCGTCGCTGGTCGCACCCCGCGGCACCCACACGGCGATGCCGAGGAGCCCCAGCCCGCCACCCAGCACCGGCAGCAGGCGACCGAGCGCCACGGCCGAGGCCG
>JAGQUE010000665.1 GCA_020438665.1 Nocardioidaceae bacterium
CGCCGCCCGCGTCGCGGCGATCGAGCTCCGCTCGGCCGTGGACAACCCGGTCGTGCTCCCCGACGGCCGCGTCGAGTCGAACGGCAACTTCCACGGGGCGCCCGTCGCCTACGTGCTCGACTTCCTCGCGATCGTCGCGGCCGACGTCGCCTCGATGAGCGAGCGCCGCACCGACCGGCTGCTCGACGTGAAGCGCAGCCACGGACTGCCCCCGTTCCTGGCCGGTGACCCCGGCGTCGCGTCGGGCCACATGATCGCTCAGTACACCCAGGCGGCGATCGTCTCCGAGCTCAAGCGGCTCGCGGCGCCGGCGTCGGTCGACTCGATCCCCTCGAGCGCGATGCAGGAGGACCACGTGTCGATGGGCTGGAACGCCGCGCGCAAGCTGCGGCGCGCCGTCGACGGGCTCACCCGCGTCGTCGCGATCGAGGTGCTCGCGGGGGCCCGGGCGCTCGACCTGCGCGCCCCGCTGACACCGGCGCCGGCGACCGGTGCGGTCCGAGACCTGTTGCGCGCGAACGGGGTCGACGGGCCCGGCCCCGACCGCCACCTGTCCCCGGAGATCGAGGCGGCCGTCGAGCTGGTCCGCTCGGGGCGTGCGCTGGCCGCCGCCGAGGACGCTGTCGGCGCGCTGGCGTGACCCCCGACCTCGGGTTAGTGGGCGACCACCCGACGCCTGGCGCGGACCAGCCGCCAGATCGTGTAGGCCTGGAGGGCGAGATAGATCGCCGCGGCCACCCAGAACACCCAGGGGTTCGCGCCGCCGTCGCCACCGGTCTGGGTGCAGTGCAGGGGTCCGCTCGTGCCGTCCGCTCGGACGGACTGGCTGCACTCCTCACCCTGTGACGAGGGCGTCGGCGTGAACAGGACCGTGCCGAACACAAGCGGGAAGCCGGTGGCCAGGAACAGGGCGCCCAGCACCTTCTCGCCGGCCGTCCACAGTCGGGACACCAGCAAGAGCACGAACCCGGCCAGGCAGAGCAGCGCCGCCACGGGGTAGATCAAGAAGATCACCTCGGCCAGCACGAGGCACAGCAAGGCGCCCACTTCGACGTTGCCGAACGTGGGCGGCCTGGGCGTCGGCGGCCCAAAGCCGGCCGGACCCGGCGGTGGGCCCTCGGGGGCCGCTGCCGCCACCACCTCCGAGGGAGGGCCGAGCCGGTCGAGCACGTCGCGGATCTCTGCCTCGGAGCTCTGCTCGGTGATGGCGCTGGCCAGATGCTCTCGGACGTCCTCGACCAGCTCGCGGGCCTGGTCGTGCGGCAGCAGTCGCCAGGACTCGGCGCTCAGGCGAGCCAGGTAGTCCTCGACGAAGGGGTGGGTGGCGCCGGTGTTCATCGTGGGTTCCTTCCGTCGAGCACCATGTCGACCGCGTTCTTGAAGTCCGTCCAGGAGCCGCGGAACTGCTCCAGCGCCTGCCGGCCACGCTCGGTCACGCGGTAGTAGCGGCGCGGAGGCCCGCTCGGGGACTCATGCCAGCTGGTGGCCACGAGCTCCTCCTTGCGGAGGCGGCTCAGCAGTGGATAGATCGTGCCTTCGCTGGCGACGAGCCCCGCCTCGGACAGCTGGGTGACCAGGTCGTAGCCGTAGCGCTCCTCGTCGGTGAGCAGCGCCAGCACGCAGTACTCCAGCGCCCCACGCCGGAGCTGCGCGACGGCCGGCTCCCCTGGTCTCATGTGGTGCATGGTAGTCACCAAGTACCTTGCGTTGCAAGACAGTCTGGGCAAGGCGGTCCCGAGATCGCGAGACGGCCCGTCAGTCTCAGATCCGAGACGTACGGCGCCCGCCGGGCCTGGTGCGGACCCCGTCGCCCGGCGTTCCATGGTGCTGTCACCCGAACCTCGACCCAGGAGCCTCGCGATGACCGACAACCCGCGACTGCCCATCCATGCCCCCCACGGCAGCGAGCTGAGCTGCGGCTCGTGGCAGACCGAGGCCCCGCTGCGGATGCTCATGAACAACCT
>JAGQUE010000075.1 GCA_020438665.1 Nocardioidaceae bacterium
GCGTCGACTTGCCGGAGCCCGACGGCCCCATCACGGCCACCATCTCGCCCGTGGACACCGTCAGGCTCACGCCGTGCAGGATCTCGAGATCGCCGTCACCGACCCGATACGACTTCCGGACCTCCCGCGCCCGGATCGCCGTCCTGGTTGGTGCCTGCCCATGCGTTTCACCCTCGACCGCCATGATGCCTTTTCCCTCCGTTGGTGGTTACAAACCATCCAACGACGTCCACCGCACGACGGGTAGTTCACTTTCGGCCAGACCTCCGGCTGGGCTGCCACTGAGGCCGAGATCGGGACCTCTTATAGTGAACCGACGCATGGGCACGCTCCATGAGCGAGGAAAAGAAGATGCAACGCAGGGACGCACGGCGCAGCGAGGCGCAGCGCAAGGACGCCGCGGCCTCGTCGACGCCGGTGCGCATCGTGCGCGGGATCCTCGCGGCGTTGTTGATCGTCGATCTGGTGCAGGTGGTACGAGAGCCGCCATATCCCCCACAGGGGCCGTGGGCGCTGGCGATCGTCTGGATCCTCGTCGCGATAGCGGCCCTGCTCGCCACCTTCCGGCCCGGCCTCGGAGCCCTCGTGAGCATCATCCCCCTCGCCTCGGTCCTCGTGATCGGCCCTTGGGGGCAGAATGCCTTGCTCGTCATCACCATCCCCTTGATGGCCTGCGCTCTGGGGAGCACCCGCGTCATGGCGACGACACTGCTGCTCTACACGGCTCAGCCGGTGATCGTCATGCTCCTCACCGGGCGGGCACGCACGCCTAGCGAGATCCTTCTCGGCTACGTCCCTCTGGTGGGCGCCACGGCCATCGGCCTCCTCATCCGCATGCTGCGCCACCGTCATCGCAAGGCCGGGTCGCGCATCAGCGAGCTGGAACGCCGTGCGAAAGAGGTCCGCGCCGCCGAGCGACGCGCTCTGGGAACCGAGCTCTCGGTGCTGCTCTCCACCGGACTCGCGGATCAGCGCCGGCACGCAGCCAGCGCCCTCGCGCTCAACGAGCCGTCGGCGCTCACCACAACACTCGACCGGCTCTCGCGGGGAGCGCGCGAGGCTTTGGGTCAGCTCCGCGGTCTGGTCTTCACCGTGCGCAGACCCGGGGCAGCCACGGTCTCCGAGGCCCCAGCCCCAGGCCTGGTCGGGGTGGCGGAGGAGGTCGACGACGTGCTCAGCGGCCACGGCCACGCCGTCGATCTCGATACCTCCGGGGTGGCCCGCGAACCGAGCGGCTTCGTCCGATACATGGTCGCGGATCTCCTGCGGGAGGGCGCGCGCGTCGCCGTCGACCAGGCGTCCCCGGGCGCCGCCTGCGCCGTTGTGCTGGCCTCCGACGTCGATCGGGTGATCGTCGAGTTGAGGGCGCCCGGTGCGCACTTCGCCGAATCGGCAGCGCTGACCACGATCGAAGACCGCCTCCAGGCCACCGGCGCCACGCTGGACAGACACGACGACGGCCGGCTCCGGGCAGTCCTCCCCCTTCAACCGAGACCCCGCGCGGACGGGGCATCGGCTCTGCCTGACGAGACAATCGAACGCCACGACATGGTGCGGGTCTTCCGCTGGACGGGCACCATCGTCAGCACCGTGGCCGCGCTCATCTTCAGCGCCGTCGCGCTGCAGATGGTGTGGGAGGGAGCGACATCCGTGGGCACCACCGATGCCGGCAGCTGGGTTCAGGCGGCGTCATGGGCCCTCACCTTCGCGGGGTTCGCGGTCACCTGTTGGCGGCCGCTCGCGGGAGCCCTCGTGCTGGCGGCCGCCACCGCCACGCCGTACCTCTGGCTGGACTACACCATCGCCCTCGACCAGCCCGATATCGCCTTCATCGGCCTCACCGCGGTCTTGGTTTCCCATCGCACCCTCTGGGTCTGGCCCCTCTTCGCGGGCCTCCTGGCGCTGGAATGGGCGGCCAAGGGCCGGCTCGCCGTGATCGATGTCACCGGAGCGATGCTCTTCACGAGCGCCGGTGCCATGATCGGACTGGCCACTCAGCACTTCGTCGGCATGCGCGCGACGCAGCGGCTCCTGCTAGGCCGCGCCGCCTCCCGGCATCGTCGCGCCCGCGACGAGGTGCACCGCGAGCTGGCCGGCGAACTGCACGACATCGTCGCCCATCAGCTCACCCTGATCGGTCTGCAGGCGGAGGCTCAGCGCACCGTGCACGATGTCGACGAGCTGCGCACGGCGATCGGTCGCATAGACACGATCCTCCATTCCGCCCAGGCCGACCTCGCCCTGCTGCAGCACGTGCTCACCTCGCCTGAGAGGGAACCGGCCGCGGAGACCACGTCCCCCGTGCCCCCACTGGTCACCGTGCGGGCCGCCATCGACGCCGCCGCGGCCGCGTTCGACGGCTGGGCGGGTCGCACCGCCTACGAGCGCTCGGCGGCCCTCGCCGCGGCCCACCGCCTGATGCTCGAGCGCAAGGAGGCGCTGGCCCAGCTCATGACCCGCGAGCAGGGCAAGCCCCTGCGCATGGCCCGCAACGAGGTCGGCTACGCGGCGGACTTCCTGTCGTGGTTCGCCGAGGAGGCCAAGCGGAACTACGGCGAGACCATCCCGTCGGCGCGGGCCGACCAGCGCTTCCTCGTGCTGCACCAACCCGTCGGCGTGGTCGGCGCCATCACCCCCTGCAACTACCCGATCAAGATGCTGACCCGGAAGATCGCCCCGGCCCTGGCCGCGGGGTGCACCGTCGTGCTCAAG
>JAGQUE010000666.1 GCA_020438665.1 Nocardioidaceae bacterium
CACCGGCGCGCCGGTGAAACTGACGACCCTCAGCGCACCAGCCGCAGCGCCAGCTGCGGGCAGACCTTGACGGCCTCACGGGCGTCGGTCATGTGCTCGGGCGGGACGGGGCCGTTGACGATGGGATAGCCCCACTCGTCGAGGTCGATGACATCGGGCAGGACCTCGTGGCACAGCCCGCGGCCCTTGCACTTGGGCCAGTCGACGCGCAGCGTGCTCTTGCTCACGAGGCCTCCTCGGTGCGGACGGTGCGGACGGCGCGGACGGCGCGGTGGGTGCACACCCCGTCGTTGTGGGCGTCGAGCTCGTCGGCGAACCCGGCGAGGAGCGACTGCACGAGGCGGACGGTGCCGTCGGGGTGCGCACACGCCCCACGGCGTACGACGATCTCGGAGAGCTGCTGGACCCGGCCGAGGTCGCCGCCTCCGAAGGACACCCCGCGCAGGGCGGAGGCCAGCGCGGGCAGGCCGTTGAAGCACGGCCCGCAGCGGCGGGCGCTCTGCCCGGCGAGGTAGTCGACGATCCGGGTGGTGAGCGAGACGGGGCAGCCGTCGAGCGAGACCACGATGCCCGCGCCGAGCGGGGTGCCCTGGGCCTTCATGCCGTCGACGCTGACGATCGTGGAGGCGACGGTCGACCAGGGGGCCCAGGAGCCGTGGAAGCCACCGAGCAGGACGGGCCGCCCGTGGACGGCCGCGGGCAGGACGTCCTTGAGCGGCGTGCCGAAGGGCACCTCCCGCACGTCGGGCACCGGACCGGTCGTGATGGTCATCAGGGTGGTGCCGGGCTCCTCGGCGGTGCCGTGCCGGCGATAGGCGGCCTCACCCTCGAGGGCGACCCGGGCGACCTGGGCCCAGGTCTCGGCGTTCGACAGCAGGGTCGGGCGGCCGCGGTGGCCGGACACGGCCTCGGGCTGCCACGCGGTCACCGGCAGGTTGGGCTTGCCGGCGATCAGCTGGAGCACGGCCTGGGCCTGGCCGGCGACGAACCGGGGCTCGGCCTCGTGGGTGTGGATGCGGATCTTGTCCTGCCGCTCGGCCAGGGCGCGGTGCATCGCGGCGCCGACGGAGGGCCGGTCGCCGGGCAGGACGAGGTGGATCTCGATGGCCTTGAGGGCCCGGGCCGTGATCACCGCCCCGTCGAGGATCAGGTGCGGGCGGGTCATCACCAGCGCCGAGTCCTTGCCGCTGGCGGGCTCGCCCTCGCTGAGGTTGACCACGATGACGGGCTTGCGGCCCTCGGCCGCCGTGCGCAGCTTGATCGCGAACGGGAACGCCGCGCCGCCGCGACCGCGCAGCCGGAGCCGTTCGACCCGGTCGGCGAGCTCGTCGAGGTGGAGCTTGGGCAGCGCGCCGTACTGCGCGCGGTGCGCCTCGATCGAGGAGCCGTTCTCGATCCCCGACAGCAGCGCCGGGCCGGGGTGGATGTGCAGGTCGGTCGGAATGGGGATCGGTGAGGACGGGTGACGGTGGTTCATCACGCCACCTCGAGGAGGCTGGCGCCGCGTCGGAGCTGGGCGAGGCGGACGATGCCACCGATGACCACCACCCCGATGCTGGCAGCGACGATCGCGTAGGCCCAGGGCTGGGCGGCCTTGACGTCGGTGCCGATCCCGATGCTGTGGGCCAGCGACGCCCCCCAGCCGACATAGGACAGCAGGTGGACGATGTGCCAGCCGCGGTGGGGGAGCCGGTCGCGGATCAGGCTGGTGAGCGTGACGACGATGAACAGATCGACTGCGAAGGTGCCGAGCCCCAGCCACAGCGGCATGAACGTCGACCCGACCCACGGGACGAACGCCTGCCACCAGGTGACGTCGATGAACTCGTGGGCCACGGCGGAATAGATGTGGAGGGCCAGCAGCAGGACCGACAACAGCGCCACGTTGCGGTGCATGGCCTGGGTGACGAAGCTCGGCACCCGCTTGCCGGCGCGCGACCCGCTGGACATCACCCCCAGGAAGACCGAGAACGTGAAGAGGGCCAGGACGACGAACCCGGTGCTGCGGTTGACGAACCACAGCACGGGGAGGTCGGTGGCCAGAACGGTGGGGGCGGTCATGCACCTCTCCTGTCGGGGGTGGGGTCGGCATCGGCGGGCCAGCCGCCGACGGTCTCGATGTGGCCGTCGGCAGCGACCAGCCTGGCATCGACGCCGTGCTGATGGAGCCAGTTCGGCGCATGCGGGCCGAGGACGATCGCCATCGTCGAGGCGATATTGGCGGCGGTCGCGCTGCGGCCGGTGGCGGTGACGGTCTGCCAGGTCGTCGGTGCGGGGAGCCCGGTGCGGGGGTCGAGCACGTGGTGCAGCTGGATGCCGCGCCGGGTCCAGCGGCGGACTCGGGTGCTCGACGTGGCGAGCCCGCCACGGTCGAGCGTGACCGTGGTCTCGGCGGGCTGACCGGGGAAGGTGCTGATCGCGATCGGCCACGGCTCACCGAGCGTCCCGGTGTCGGCGATCGCGATGTCGCCTCCGAGGCTGACGATCGCCTCGGCACCGAGCTCGCCGGCCGCGGCGTCCCGGTCATCGCCGCCGGGGCGCCCGACATTCCCGGTGCGCTGACCCTGCCGACGGTGCCGGCGGCCCATCCCTTCGTCGGACCGATCGTGCTCGTCCAGAGCTTCTACCCGCTCGCCGAGGCGCTCGCCCGGGCGCGCGGCTTCGACCCGGACCGGCCGCCGCATCTCAGCAAGG
>JAGQUE010000667.1 GCA_020438665.1 Nocardioidaceae bacterium
CAGATGCGCGACTTCGTGCACGTCGACGACGTGGCGCAGGCCAACCTCGCCGCCGTCCGCGCGGTGGCCGGGGGGCCCTCGGGGCACGCGGCCGCCTACAACGTCTGCTCGGGCCGGCCGGTCAGCATCGGTCAGGTCGCCGGGCTGCTGGCCGGCGCCGCGGGGCCGACGCCCATCGTGACCGGGGACTACCGCCTCGGCGACGTCCGCCATGTCGTCGCCTCACCACGGCGGGCCACTGCCGAGCTCGGGTTCACCGCCCGGGTGGCCCCGGAGGTCGGACTCCCCGACTTCGCGACCGCGCCGCTGCGCTGAGGCCCCCGCCCATCCATCGGGCACCCCGTCCGGGTCACCCGTCGGGATCACCAGTCCGGGTGCAGCAGGTGCTGCACCACGATGGCGAACACCACCTGGAGGACCAGACCGCGACGCCGCCAGCCCTCGGGCAGCAGCGCCGTCGCGACCAGCACCCAGGGCACGAACGGCAGCCAGATGCGCTCGACCTCGGCCCGGCTCATCTGGGAGGCATCGGCGGCCAGCACCATCGCCACACCCGCGCCGGCGAGCAGCGTCACCACGCGGTGGCCTCGCTCCCTGACCGATGCCACGAGCTGCCCCACCCCCGCGGCGGCCAGCGGTCCCGCGCTGACCAGCAGGGCGGCCAGGTTGCCCCACATCCAGTACGACGCCGGACGGTTGCTCGCGACCCCGTCCCAATAGCGCTGGCGCAGCACCGGCAGTGCCTCCCACCACGCGAATCCGGCGGCGGCGAAGGCGCCGACGACCGCCACCGCAGCGAGGGCCGTGGGCACCAGTGGGCGCGCGTTCCGCGCGGCGACCAGCACGGCGATCGCCAGGATCGCCAGCAACGGTAGGCCATAGGACAGCATCACGACATAGCCGAGGAGCAGGCCCGCCACGACCGACCAGCCGACCATCCTCCCGCGTCGGGTCGAGGTCGCCGCCGCGGCCAGGGCGGCGATGCCCCAGGCGCCGACGGCGGCGAACATCGCATCGGCGCTGACGCACTGCCAGATCGCCGCCGGCCCGGCGACCAGGAACGGTGCCGCCGCGCGGGCGTGGTGTTCGGCCCCGAGCAGGCGCAGCGTGACCAGCACCGCGACCGCCGTACTGGCCGCGAGCAGCGTGACGACCAGACCCGCGGCGAACCAGCCGCCCAGTCCGACCCGCACGAGGACGACGAAGAAGCCGAGCGCTCCCGGCGGGTGTCCGGCGATGTGCACCGGCCAGTTGTCCGGCGCGGCCGCATAGGGGATCCGGGCGATGTACTCGTGGAGCGTGGCGGAGAAGTCCGAGGTGTCCCGCGCCGTCTGGAGATACTCATAGGGCGTCGCGAGCACCCTGCCGATCCCGCCCGGGCCGTCGACCAGCGCCAGGGACAGCATCCACGCGAGCCCAGCGGCGTAGGCCGCGACCAGCAGTCGGCCCCAGGACAACCGCTCGGCGAGGTCCACGGAGAAGCGGACCAGCAGGGCGCCCACGACGAGGGCGGGCAGCGTGCCCGGACCCACCCGGGGATCCCAGAAGGCATGGAGCGGCGGGAACCAGCGCACGTGGACGTCCCACCCGGTCGCGGCCGGGACGGCCATGGCGGCCACGATCAGGACGAGCCCGACGGCGAGGCCGACGACGGCACCACGGGCACGGGACATGGACTCAGGCTAGGAGGGCTCCGCCTCGGATCGCCCTCCTCGCCCCGAGGCGTCACGGCTTCGTAAGTTCTCCGGGCCCCATGGCGACGTGCGGCTTCCTAGCGTGGCCGACATGACCTCGACGACCTCCGCCCGCTGCGATCTGGTGCTGCCCTGCAAGGACGAGGGCCCGGCTCTTGCGCTGCTGCTGCCGCGCGTCCCGGCGGGCATCAACGTGGTCGTGGTGGACAACGGGTCCACGGACGCGACCGCCGAGGTGGCGGCCGCCCACGGGGCCGTCGTCGTGAGCGAGGCGCGCCCCGGCTATGGCGCCGCCGTGCACGCCGGGCTGGAGGCCAGCACGCGTGACCTCGTCGCCGTCATGGACGGGGACGGCTCGTTCGACCCCGCCGCGGTGCTGCCGCTGCTCGAGGAGGTGGCCTCCGGGGATGCGGACCTCGCGGTCGGCCGGCGCCGCCCCGTGCGCCGCGGGGTGTGGCCCTGGCACGCCCGGCTGGGCAACGCGCTGGTGGTCGGCTGGATGCGACGACGGCACGGGCTTCCGGTCCACGACATCGCACCGCTGCGCGTGGGCACCCGGTCGGCACTGCTGGCTCTGGGCGTCCAGGACCGCCGCTTCGGCTATCCGGTCGAGCTGTTGCACCGTGCCGTGGCCGCCGGGTGGCGGATCACCGAGCACGACGTCGCCTACCTCCCGCGCGCGGAGGGCACCCGCTCCAAGGTCTCCGGATCCGTGCGGGGAACCCTCCGAACCGCCCACGACTTCTGGAAGGTGCTGCGATGACCGTGATCCGCTGCCTCTTGGTCGCCAAGGCGCCGGTGCCCGGCCGCGCCAAGACCCGGCTCGGCGCCACTGTCGGGCACGCGGCCGCCGCCGAGCTGGCCGCCGCCTCCTTCCTCGACAGCGTCACCGCCTGCACCGCCGCGTTCGGGCCCGGTCGGTGCGTGCTGGCGCTGGACGGTGACCTGAGCCGCGGCATCCGCGGCCGCGAGATCGCGGCGGCATTGCGCGGCTGGACCGTCGTCGGCCAGTCGGGCGAGGGGCTGGGGGAGCGGCTGGCCCGGGCCCACGAGGACGCGGGCCCGGGCCAGGTCGTGCAGATCGGCATGGACACCCCCCAGGTCACCCCCGACCTGCTCACCCAGCTCGCGGACCTCCTTGTCGATCACCACGCCGCCGTCGGTCCGGCCGTGGACGGTGGCTGGTGGGGCCTGGCCCTGCGAGCGCCGAGGGACGCGCGCGTCCTGCCGACCGTCCCGATGTCGCGACCCGACACCGGCGCCCGGACCGTGGCGGCCCTCGTCAACGCCGGGTTGGACGTCGCCCTGGGAGGGCGGCTGCGCGACGTCGACACCGCTGCCGACGCCGAGGCGGTCGCCCGCGAGTGCCCCGGCACGCGGTTCGCCGAGGCGTGGTGGCAGCGGGCCAGGGTGGCCTCGTGACGTCCGCGGTGCTGGGCCTGACTGCCGCCCCTGCGGTCGAGGAGCTGTTCGGCGCCGCCCTGCTCGGCGAGCGCTCCGAGGTCCTCGGGATGGGAGCCGCGCCGGTCCCGCTGCCCGTGCCGAGCTGGCTCGCGACCGCCACCGA
>JAGQUE010000076.1 GCA_020438665.1 Nocardioidaceae bacterium
CTCCAGCGAATACCTCACTCTCGGCAACGAGCAGTTCTCCTCCAGCCGCGGCCGGGTCATCTATGTCCGCCACATGCTCGAGAACTACGGCCCGGACCCGCTGCGCTACTTCATCTGCGCGGCCGGGCCGGAGAGCCAGGACGCCGACTTCACGTGGGCGGAGTTCGTCCAGCGCAACAACTCCGAACTCGTCGCCGGCTGGGGCAACCTGGTCAACCGGACCGCGACGATGATCGCCAAGAACTTCGGTGAGATCCCCGCGTGCGGGGCGCTCGAGCCGGTCGACGAGGCGGTTCTGGAGGCGGTGCGCACCGGCTTCGACACCGTGGGTGACCTCATCGGCCGTCACCGGCAGCGCGCCGCGATCGCCGAGGCGATGCGCGTCGTCGGCGAGGTGAACAAATATCTCACCGTCACCGAGCCCTACAAGATGAAGGACGACTCGCAGCGCGACCGGCTCGCGACGGTGCTCCACGTGGCCGCCCAGTGCGTGAGCGACTGCAACACGCTGCTGGCGCCGTTCCTGCCGCATGCGGCCAACCGGGTCCACCGGGTGTTCGGCGGCAAGGGCGAGCTCATCCCGATGCCGCGCATCGACCACGTCGACGACCTCGACCCCGCGGCCGGGACGGGTGCGTCGTCCTATCCGGTGATCACCGGCGACTACACCGCGACGCCGCGATGGGAGTCTCGGCCGGTCATGGTGGGGGCAGCCGTCGACAAGCCGACCCCGGTCTTCACCAAGCTCGACCCGTCGGTGGTCGACGAGGAGCTCGCCCGGATGGGTGGCTGACCGGCGATGCCGAGGATCGCCCTGGTGGGCGAGGACCGGGGCCACCGATCCCACCAGGAGCTCAACGCGCTGCGGCCACTGCTCGACTCAGAGACGACGTGGGTGGCCACGGACTCCGGGACCGACCTGGCCGCCTTCGACGGGATCTGGCTGGTGCCCGGTTCGCCGTACGCCGACGACGAGGCGGCCTACCGTGCGGTGACCCACGCGCGGCTCATGGGAACGCCGTTCCTTGGCACGTGTGGCGGGATGCAGTACGCCGTCGTCGAGCTCGCGCGCAGCCTTCTGGGTCGGTCCGCGACGCACGCCGAGTCCGACGGTGAGGGCCCCGACAACGCGGTCACGCCGCTGGCCTGCGCCCTGCAGGGTGCGGAACGAGCCGTGGTGCCGGTCGCCGGGACCCGGTTCGCGACGCTCGTGAGCGAGCCGTTCCAGGGCATGCACTTCTGCAGCTATGCCCCCACGCCGGAGGTCGTGGCCGCCCTCACGGCCACCGGCGCCGTCGAGGTCGGCGCCACGGCGGACGACGCCGGGGCCGAGGTGCTCACCCTGCTCGACCACCCGTTCTTCGTGCTTTCGCTCTTCCAGCCCCATGTGGGCACCCTGGCCGGCGCTCCCGTCCACCCCCTGGTGACAGCGTTCGTCGAGGCCGTCCACCGCGTCTCCTGACGGATCAGGTCGGGGAGGGGGCGTCGTCCACGGGCGCCAGGTGGGCGCTCGCGCGCTCGACGTCACGGGCCAGCCGCACCAGGTCGGCGCGGTGCTGGGTGATCCGACAGCCGACGCCGTTGGGCTTCCACGTGATGCCCTCGTCTGCCCAGTGGGCGCGAGCCTCGTCGGCCAGGTGGGCAGGAAGGTCGCCGGAGGCGTTGGTCACCCGCCACCAGGTGACGTTGCCGCCATAGAGCGACATCACCCGTCCGACGAGTCGTGGCCCGATGCCGACCAGCTCCGCGAGGTCGCCGTACGACACCACGCGCCCTCGCGGCACCTGCTCGACCGCGACGAGCACCCGCTCGACGAGCAGGTCATCCATCGGCGTTCGCGAGCGTGCGCACGAAGGGCAGCGCTGCCAGGGCGTGGACAGCGGCGGCGATGGCCGCCAGCAGCACCGCGGCGACCGGGTGACCCGCCACCCACAGCCCGAACGCCGCCAGGCCGAAGACCAGGACCTTGACGACGGGGCGTACGACGGGTGAGCCCCAGGGTGCGCGGGGCGAGGCGAACAGGCCCCAGACGACCACGACCGCGCCGGCGGCCACGAGGCCGAGCCACCAGCCGGCCTGCCAACGGCCCCACAGGGCGGCCGCGGCCACCGCCGCGAGCTCGAGGGCGAACACGGTTGCGAGGACGAGCCAGCCAAGGGTCCGGGTCACGCGGTCGAGTCTGGCATGTTCGGCAGCGGCCCTAGGGTGTCGCCATGGCACTCCACCCTCAGGCCGCCGCCGCCGTCGCGCTGTCGGCCGACGCGACGCCCAACGTGGACCTCACCCTCGACCAGATCGATGCGCAGCGCACCGCGGCGCGAGCCGAAGCGGCCCAGGAGCCGCGCGAGGACGTGGCAGAGGTCCGTGACGTCGACGCGGGCGGCGTGGTCGGCCGCCTCTATCGACCGGTCGGCGCCGGGTCGGGCGCTCTGCTCTATGCGCACGGTGGCGGCTTCGTGTTCGGCGACCGCCACACCCACGACGCCCAGTCCCGGCGGCTGGCAAACCGGCTCGGGCGCGCGGTGCTGGCCGTGGACTACCGGCGGCCGCCCGAGGCCTCGTTCCCCGCGGCCCACGACGACGTGACGTCGGCGGGGCGCTGGCTGGCCGCCCACGCACGCGAGCTGGGGCTGGACCCCGAGGACCTGGCCGTGCTGGGCGACAGCGCCGGCGCGAGCCTCGCCCTGGTGGCGGCCCTGCGCGATCCCGGCCTCTATGCCGCCGCCGTCCTGGTCTATCCGTTCATCGACCCACGGCTGCGCGGGGCCTCGTTCGAGACCGAGGGCGCTCACGGCTTCAGCCGGGCCGAGGCGGACTGGTTCTGGCGCACCTACGCCGGCGACGGGGACCGCCACCGCGAGCTGCTGACCGACCCGGACTTCTGCCCGCTGGACGCGCCGGACCTGGGGACGCTCCCACCGACCCAGGTGCTGGTGGCCGAGCACGACATCCTGCGCGACGAGGCACTGCTGCTGGCCGAGCGCATCGCTGGCTGCGGTGCCTCGGTCGCGACCATGACCTATCCCGGCATGATCCACGGGTTCTGGCGCCACCCGGCGGTCTTCGACGCAGCCGAGACGGCCTACGCCGACACCGCGGCGTTCCTGTCCAGTCTCGATCCACAGCCCTGAGTTAGTACGGAAGGCAGCCAGCCGGCTCGGAGGCCCAGCCTTCCGTACTAACTCCAGGTTGTGGACGACGCAGTGGTGCCCGGGCTCAGAAGCCGGGTGACGGCCACGGCGCGACGTCGAGCCGCATCGCACGCCACAGCTCGCTGACCGCTCCTGGCCGCTCCTCGGCGACGACACCGGCGCGGTGCATCGCGGCCAGGTTGCCCCAGCCGAGCCAGGCCGAGCCCAGGTGGGCCACCCCCAGCCGTACCTCGACAGGGTCGGTGGTGCGCGTGGCCCGGGCCTCCCCACCGGCGACGGACAGCCGCCACGCACCCTCGTTGTCGGGAAGGAGGTCGTCGGTCACGTCGACGACCACGTCGCAGGACCCTTCATAGCCGCGCGCGGCCAGGGCAGCGGGCAGGTCGACCAGGCGGATCCAGATGTTGTCGTAGGGGTGGGCGTCACTGACCCCGCGAGGCCCGGGCAGCCAGTGCCAGAGCGCGTCGTCGGCGCCGATGGTCTTGAGGGTCACCGTGGCCATCAGGTCGAAGTCGACGAGCCTGCGCACCAGGGCCAGCCGCGCGGCGGGGCTGCCGGTCAGCATCTCGGTCTCGAGCTCGCCACCCGGCCTGGCGTCCTCCCACTTGTGCTTGCGTCGGAACAGGACATAGCCGACATCGACCCCGTCGAGCTGGGCGAAGAGCGCACGCCACGCCTCCCGGTCACGCAGTTCGCTGGGTTCGAGGTGGGTCCAGCGCCGATAGACCCCCTCCAGGAACACCAGCGTTCCAGTCTCCCGGGCGCCCACGCGGAGGTCGCAGGCGCGGATCCGGTCGGCCATCCCCGCGTCGGTGATCGTCGCCATCCGCGTCGTGATCCGGGCAGCCTCAGCGTCCAGGTGGGGCGCGGTCAGGGTCGTGCCTCGGCCCAGCTTGAGCTGGAACTCCAAGCCGGCGAGCCCATAGCCGTAGCGGCCATAGATCTCGGTCTCGCTAGCGTGCAACGCAGAGACGACCACACCCTCCGCGCGGGTCTGTTCCAGGTGATGGCGCATCATCGCGCGCAGCACGCCCTGGCGCCGGTGGTCCGGATGTACGCCGACATAGGTGAGCCCGGCGACGGGGACCTGGCGGACGTCCCCCCGACTCCCGGGGGCCGACAGCACCAGCGGGCGTACGCCATAGACACCGGCGTAGGTCGACGGGTCGGCGCCCTCGACCTCCGCGGCGAACCGCTGGTCGGGAGGCAGACCCTCCAGCGCGGCAGCCACCGGCTCGGTGTTCTCCTCGCCGAACCACACGATGTCGTCGGTGGCCCGGTATCGCTCGTCGTCGGTGGCGAGCGCGACCCGGATGTCGAGCGCGCCCTGTGCGGTGTCGTGGTCGGACATGACCCCATCGTGGCGGCTCGCCATGCCGGGTCTCCACCGGATTAGCCGGCCGACCCGAATGCCGCCTCCCGTCACGGGTACCGCAGAGGCTCATGGCACCCGACCAACGAGGAGACACGACCATGGCACAACTCGACGGCAAGCGCATTGCCTTCATCGTGGCTCAGGAGGGCATCGAGCAGGTCGAGCTGACCTCGCCCTGGGAGGCGGTCAAGAATGCCGGCGGCGAGCCGGTCCTCATCTCCCAGGAGCCCGGTGAGGTGCAGGCGTTCAACCACCTCGACAAGGCCGACACCTTCACGGTCGATGCGGTCATCGGAGCGGTCGAGCCTGCCGAGTTCGACGGGCTCGTCATGCCCGGCGGCGTCGCCAACCCCGACCGGCTGCGGATGGACGAGACCGCGGTGACCTTCGTGCGGGAGTTCGTCGGGTCGGGTCGGCCCGTGGCGGCGATCTGCCACGCGCCGTGGACCCTGGCCGAGGCCGGCTGCGTGGAGGGGCGGCGGCTGACCTCATGGCCGAGCCTGCAGACCGATCTGCGCAACGCCGGAGCAGCCTGGGAGGACAGCGAGTGCGTGGTCGACGGCAATCTGGTCACCAGCCGCAACCCCGACGACCTGCCGGCGTTCAACGAGGCGCTCCTCACGGCGTTCGGGGCGTGATCGGGTCCAGGCGCCGCTGACACGCGTCTGGGACACTTCCCGCATGCGCGTTCACGTCGGCTCCGACCATGCGGGCCTGGAGCTCAAGGACCACCTGATCGGCTGGCTTGCCGACAACGGCTATGAGCCGGTCGACCACGGCCCCTTCGTCTATGACGCCCTCGACGACTACCCGGTGTTCTGCCTGCGCGCCGCCGAGGGCGTGGCCGAGGACCAGGCCGCCGGTGTGGCAGCCCTCGGCGTCGTCATCGGCGGCTCCGGCAACGGCGAGCAGATGGCGGCCAACAAGGTCGTCGGCATCCGGTGCGCGCTGGCGTGGTCGGAGGAGACCGCCGTCCTGGCGCGGGAGCACAACGACGCCAACGTCGTGTCGGTCGGCGGGCGGATGCACAGCGTGGCGGACATGACACACTTCATCGAGGTCTTCTTGTCCACCCCGTTCAGCAACGACGAGCGCCACGTCCGGCGCATCGGGCAGATGTCGGCCTATGAGGGCACCCACGTCCTGCCGCCCTTGCCGTCGTCGGTGCAACGTGGCGGCGATGCCTGAGGGGCACACCCTCCGGAGGCTCGCCGACGAGATCTCGGGCGTGTTCGCTGGTGCACCGGTACGGGTCAGCTCACCGCAGGGACGCTTCGCCACTGAGGCCGCCCTGCTGGACGGCGCCACCCTGGACGGCGCCGACTCCGCCGGCAAGCACCTGTTCCTTGAGTTCGAGGGCGACCGGATCGTCCACATCCACCTCGGCCTGATCGGCGGTTTCGCCGTCCACCCGGCCGTCGCCGAGGTGCCGCCCCCGGTCGGGGCCGTCCGGCTCCGGCTGATCGGCCACCGACCGGGCCGCGACCCGGCGTACGCCGACCTGCGCGGGGCGACCCAGTGCGAACTCATGGGGCCGGAGACGCGCGATGCCGTGGTCGCCAAGCTCGGGCCCGACCCACTGCGCCCTGACGCCGACCCCGACCGCGCGTGGGTCAAGATCGCGCGAGCCGACCGGTCGATCGGTGAGCTGCTGATGGATCAGGCAGTCCTCGCCGGCGTCGGCAACGTCTATCGGGCCGAGGTGCTGTTCCGCCATCGGATGCATCCGCTGCGCCCCGGTCGGACGCTGCGGCGCACGCAGTTCCTCGCGATCTGGGCCGACCTGGTCGAGCTGATGGCCGACGGGGTCCGGGTCGGGCGCATCGACACGGTGCGGCCCGAGCACACCCCCGAGGCGATGGGCCGCCCGCCCCGGGTCGACGACCACGGCGGCGAGGTCTATGTCTATCGACGGGCTGGACAGCCGTGCCTGGTGTGCGGGAGCCTCGTCCGCACCGACGTGCTCGCCGGGCGGAACTCCTTCTGGTGTCCCCAATGTCAACGTGTCTTCCGCTCCAGGGCCCTACAGTGAGGACCGATGGACAAGGCCCGAGGAGCGACGATGACCGCTGAGCGCGCGCAAGCGCCCACGGCCGCGCCGACACCGACGCTGTCTCGCCGCATCCGTGCCGCCGTGACGCGTTTCCGTCGCTCGGGCGACACCCGCATCCTCACCGGCCTCGCGGCCGCCGCGCTGGTGACCGTGGCCGTGCTGGGCGTGTGGCCCGACTACGTCCCCATCACCGCGGTCGCGCTGCCACTGCTGCTGGCCCACCTGGCGTTGGGGCCCAAGGAGCTGCCCTGGTTCGTGGTCGCCACGATGCTCGGGCTGGCCCTGGTCGCGCCGCGCCAGCCCCAGCTGTCGGTCCGGACGATGCTCGAGATCATCACCGTCTTCGTGCTGGGCTTCATCATCCTGCTGGCGTCGTTCCGCCGCTCGCGCCTCGGCGTCGCCGGCGTACGAGGCGAGTCGATGCTGGTCGACCTCCGCGACCGGATCAACCGACACGGCGGGCTCCCCGAGCTGCCTCACGACTGGCAGGCCGAGAGCGCCCTGCGCTCCGCCAGCGGCTCGCCGTTCGCCGGCGACTTCGTGGTGGCGTCGCGGCCCCACCACGGCGACCGTTTCGACGTCGTCCTGGTCGACGTCTCCGGCAAGGGTGATGAGGCCGGCACCCGTTCGCTGCTCCTGTCGGGTGCCTTCGGGGGCCTGCTCGGCGCGCTGCGGCCCGAGGACTTCCTGCCCGCCGCCAACGAGTTCCTCATCCAGCAGGAGTGGGAGGAGGGATTCGCGACCGCCGTCCACCTCTCCCTCAACCTCAAGACCGGCGAGGCGAGGGTGTGGACCGCCGGCCACCCGCCCGCCGTCCAGCTGGCCGCCGGGACCGGGCGCTGGTCGGTCCACGACACCGAGGGCCCGATCCTGGGGGTCATCCCCAACGCCGAGTTCACGGGCACGCGCAGCATCATGCGGTCCGGTGACGTGATCCTGCTCTATACCGACGGCATGGTCGAGACCCCCACCCGCGACATCAGCCTCGGCATCGACCGCCTCGTCGGCCAGGCGGAGCGTGACCTGCGCACCAACTTCGAGCGCGGCGCCGACCGTCTCGTCGACTCCGTCGGCTCCCGCTACGACGACCGCGCGCTGATCCTCATCCACCGCCGCTGACCGTCGTACGGCCCGCTTGGTGGCGCCCGCCGTGGTGGCGCCCGCCGTGGTGTCGGTTCACCAAGGTAGGAAGGTCAACCCTCACCTACCTCGGTGAATTCCGCGCGGTAAGTGCGGGTTCGCCTACCTACCTTGGTGAACCGGCAGCACGACAGCAGCCCAGCACGACAGCAGCCGAGTACGCCGGGGGGCGCGCGGCTCGGTTGGGGGCTCGGGCGCCCCATGTGGCACGATGACAGCCGCGGATTTTCCGTGCGCTCACGCACGCCCAGGATCCGCACGCGGATGTAGCTCAATGGTAGAGCCCCAGTCTTCCAAACTGGCTACGCGGGTTCGATTCCCGTCATCC
>JAGQUE010000668.1 GCA_020438665.1 Nocardioidaceae bacterium
CTGCGGCAGTCGAAGTTCCCGCCGTTGTTGGCGATGATCTGCAACGGCACCACCATGTGATAGACCGCCGCCACCACGAACAACGCCGCGATCAGCAGGCTGATCTTGGCGCCCAGGCTCGGGCTCGACTTGATCCGGGTCTCGACCGCTTCCTCGACCATCGTCACCCTCCTGGTCCGCGCGACAGCAGAGGCGAGGCTACACGCGAGCGGCGCCCCGGCGCGCGATCCCCCATCGGCTAGGGTCGACGCCGTGCCGCGCCCCGCCCTGTCGTCGTTCCTCCGGGGCAGCGGATCCATCGCGATCGCGATGGCCGTGATGAGCGTGTCGACCTATGGGTTCACCGTCATCGCGGCCCACATCCTCGGTCCGCAGCCCTATGGTGCGCTCGCGGGCCTGATGAACACGCTGCTCATCGTCGGTGTCGTCCAGCTCGGCCTCCAGGCGACCGCGGCCCGCCGCATCTCGGCCGAGCCGGAGCACGTCAGCCAGATCGAGGCGGCGATCGTTCGGGTCACCACCCGCTCCGCCTGGACGCTGGGCGCGCTGCTGCTGGTGCTGAGCCCCCTGCTCGACACGATCCTCCGGCTCGACAGCATCCCGACGGCGGCGCTCATCGGGGTGACCGCCGTACCCATGACGATCATGGGCGGCCAGGCCGGCATCCTGCAGGGCGAGCGACGCTGGATGCCGCTGTCGTTGGTCTATATCGCAGCCGGCCTGCCGCGGCTGGTGCTCGGCACCCTGCTGATGGTGTGGTGGCCCAACGAGCTCGCCGCCATGGTCGGCGTCACCATCGCGTCGTTCGCCCCCGTCGTCGTCGGCTGGTGGGCCCTGCGCGGTGGCCACGAGCCCGGTGCGCTGTCAGCCGAGCACCGCTCGGCCGCGGTGATCAAGGAGACGGCCCACAACTCCCAGGCCCTGCTCGCCTTCTTCGCGCTGTCCAACGTCGACATCATCGTGGCGCGCAACGTGCTCAGCCCCCACCAGGCCGGGCTCTATGCCGGTGGTCTGATCCTGGCCAAGGCGGTGTTGTTCCTGCCGCAGTTCGTGGTCGTCATCGCCTTCCCGTCGATGTCCACCCTCGAGAGCCGACGCCGGGCGCTGGTCCAGAGCCTGGCGCTCGTCGCCGCCCTCGGCGCGGTGTCGAGCCTGGCCGCCTGGCTGTTGTCGTCGTGGGCGCTGCTGTTCGTCGGTGGCAGCCAGTACGCCGACATCCAGGACCGGCTGTGGATGTACGCCGTCCTCGGGACCGCCCTCTCGATGCTTCAGCTGCTCGTCTATTCGGTCATCGCCCGCCGGGGCCACCTGTCGACCTATGCACTGTGGTTCGGCCTCGCGGTACTCGTCGGTGTCGGGCTGACCATCCACCGCCTCAACCAGCTGCTGAGCCTGGTCGTCGCCGTCGACCTGGTGCTGTGTGCCGCCCTGCTCTTCGTCTCGATGGCCCGCTTGCGCGAGCCCGCCCCGTCCCCTGCCGGTGCCCCGCCGGCCGCGTGAGGCTATCGGCGACGGGTGCGGGCCCGCTCGATCTGTCGAGACCAGTGAGCCACCGTTTCGCCATCTGCGACCGCAGCTCCCCCTACGATCGGTGACCATGGGGGACCGGCTGCGTCGCCGCTTGCAGAGCGGCGTCTTCATGACCGCGGGGCTCGTGTGGCTCGGCGCGGCGATCTATCTGACGCTGGGGCCGCTCGGCATCGAGCCCACCGCGACCAACCTCTGGCGACCGATCGCGATCCTCGTCGCTCCCCTGCCGGTGCTCGTCGTGCTGATGGCGGTCATCCCCGACCTACGGCGAAACCGCCACACGCCGCGACGTCGCGCGGAGGACTGACCACCCACGGAGCCAGCCGAACGCGCCGCCGTCAGTGAGCGGCCTCGTGCCAGCTCCGCCCGGTGCCGACCGAGACGTCGAGCGGCACGGTGAGGTCGGCGGCACCACCCATGCCGGCACGGACCAGTTCCTCGAGGGTCTCGCGCTCCCCCGGCGCAACCTCGAACACGAGCTCGTCGTGGACCTGGAGCAGCATCCGTGAGGTGAGGCCCTGTTCGCGGATCGCGGCGTCGACGC
>JAGQUE010000669.1 GCA_020438665.1 Nocardioidaceae bacterium
GTCGACGTCGAGGAGCTGGTCGACGGCCGTGAAACCGCCGTGCTCCTCACGCCACGCCATGATGGCCTGAGCCGTGACCGGGCCGACCTCGGGCAGGCTCTCCAGCGTCGCCTGGTCGGCGGTGTTGAGGTTGACCAACGCACCTGGGACCGCCCCCGGCGTCGCGGCCGCTGACGCCGCGAGACCTCCCGGCGGCGTGACCCCCACGAGGATCTGCTCGCCGTCGACCAGCTGGCGGGCCAGGTTGAGCCCGGTCAGGTCGACGTGAGGGCGCGCCCCACCGGCCGCCCGCAGCGCGTCGACGACCCGGGAACCGGCCTTCAGGACGACGATGCCGGGATGGCGGACGCGGCCCTCGACGTCGACGACGACGGTCGAGCCGGGCCGAGCCGGGGCGACCATGGCGGCATCGGTGTTTGGCGCACCATCGGCGGCCGCGGCGTCGACGCCGGCAGGCGTGACCAGGGGCGAGGCGCGGGTGACCGACACCTGCTGGACGTCCGCCGGGGAGCCGCGCATCAGCCACCACCCGGCGATCAGCAGTCCGCCCAGCACGAGCATGGCGAGCACCGCCAGCTGGGACGGCCCGATGAGGAGGCGGTCGCGCAGCTCGGCGATCGCGCCCCCCGCCCGTCCGGCCACGCCAGCGGGCCGACTCACGCCCCGTCGCGCGGCGTGACGCCCCGGGCTGGGCACCGGGTGTCCGAGCTGGAGATCGCGGGGCGCGAGGGCGTCGAACGGGAGGCCATCGGGCGGTGGATCGGGCCGCCGCGGGCCGACCGCCGGGTCGTCCCACGCATCCACGAGGCGCCCGGTGCGGATGCGGGTGTGGTCGAGGGGCGCCGGGGGATCGTCCTCCTCGGCGCCCGTGCGCCGCTCCCCCGCCTCGCGGACGGCGGCGAGCTGAGCGCCCAGGAGAGCCAACCGACGCGACACCGCTTCCTGGTGCTGATGGCTCGAGCGAGAGCTGCGCATGCGACGGAGGTTAGGTGGCCGTCGGCCGGTGAGGGCACCGGTCCTGCCCACGCCTGTGGACAACCGCCGTACGGCCAGGGCCTGTGAGCGCCTCCTGGTCCACCGTGCTCGTTCGAAGGTCAGCCGTCGATCGCGGGGGCCACGCAGACGGCCACCATGCCGGGTCCCACATGGGCACCGAGGACGGCCCCGAGCTCGCCGCACCACACCTCGCGCCCACCGAGCCGGTCGGCGAGCCGGGTCGTGAGGTGCTCGGCCAGCACCCCGGCGCGGTCGGGGCTCGCGAGGTGGGAGACGCACACGTCGACGGGGCGGTCGCCGGCCGCCGCGACCGCCAGGTCCTCGAGCCGCGCGAGCGCGCGCGAGGACGTCCGGACCTTCTCGAGCGTGCCGACCCGCCCGTCGGTGATGGTCAGCAGCGGTTTGACCGCGAGGGCGCCGCCGAACAGTGCGCTCGCGGCCCCGATCCGACCGCCGCGGCGGAGGTATTCGAGCGTGTCCACATAGAAGTACGACGATGACGCGTCGGCGCGTGAGCGGGCGGCCTCGACCGCGGCCTCCGGGGAACCGCCTCCCGCCACCACACCGGCGGCGGCGAGTGCGGCATAGCCGGTGGCGACTCCGACGTGACGGCTGTCGACGGTGTGCACCGGGATCGCCACCTGCTTGGCGGCGAGCTGGGCCGACTCGAACGTGCCGCTCATGTCGCCGGACAGGTGGATCGAGATGACGGCGTCGGCGCCGTCGGCGGCCGCCGACTCATAGATCTCCTGGAGCGCCACCGGCGCCGGTCGCGACGTGCTGACCGGCAGGAACTCGCGCAGCGCGGCGGCGACCCGCTCGGGCGTCGCGCCCTCGGAGCCCTCGTCGAAGACCTCGGAGCCGATGACGACCTGGAGCGGCACGACCACGATGCCGTGCGCGTCGGCCACCTCGGGCGGCAGCATCGCCGTCGAGTCGGTGACGATCACGGTGTGGCCGGGCATGACGGCAGGTTACCCGCCGGCCGCCGGTCCCTCCGAGCCCAGCCTGGATCGGGCCCAGCCTGGATCGGGCCCAGCCTGGATCGGGCCCAACCTGGACCGGGCCCAACCTGGACCGGGCCCACCTTGGACCGGGATCAGCCGCGCCACCCGAGACGACGCGCAACTACATGTCGGCGATCCGGGTCAGCCGAGGGCGGCCGATGCCGTCCCACTCGCCGCTGATGATCCCGACCTAGATCATGGTCGCGCGGCTCGGCCTCATCAACACCATGGTGGCTGCTCGCCACCATGACCTCCACCGTGGATGGCGGGCTGAGCTCACTCGGCCAGCCGCACCTCCATCCCGACGTTCTCCTCGACGTCGTTGGAGGCCGCGATCAGCAGCCGGTGGCTCAGCTCACTGAGGGCGCGGCAGACGGCCAGCTCGTCACCGATCTCGGGGACCTCCCGATCAGCGGGGTTCTTGCGGGCGATCCCGCTGCTGCGCAGCTCGGTGCCCGCGTCGGTGTGCAACACGGCGTCGGCCTTGGTGTGCTCGCCCTCCTCATAGACGAACACGTCGACGTGCCAGGTCTTGGTGGTGATCACGGCGTCCTCCCTCGTCCGTTGTCCGGGCGACCGCCGTGGCTTCCCACGACGGCGCGTGGATATGCCTCGCCTCCATGCTGCGCCCGATCGATGACGACACGCCAGGACCTGGGCCACATCACTGGCGGCAGGATCACGCCTCGAGGCTCTGGCGTCGCCCCGCCGACAGTGCGACGCTGGAGGTGGCAGCGGCCGTGGGGAGCCGCTCGGCCCCCGACGGTGCCTGGAGGCCCAGGAGGGAGATAGCCATGCATGCCCAGGTGGGAGACCGGCTGATCGTCCGTAGCGGCCACGTGGACGGACACGTCCGGGACGGTGAGATCGTGGAGGTGCGCGGCCCGGACGGCACACCACCCTTCGTGGTGCG
Source organism: Nocardioidaceae bacterium (assembly GCA_020438665.1). The sequence goes on from JAGQUE010000669.1 coordinate 2,917, forward strand.
GTGGTCGGACTCGGGGCACGAGAGCCTGGTGTTCCCGGGCCCGGACGCCTTCATCGAGCCACCCCGCAGCTGAACGCGTCGGCGTTGGTCAGGCGCTGAGGGCCTCGACCGTCCCCGGTGGTATCCAGCGGCAGCTCGTCGCGGTGGGGCGCCACGACGTCGGCCGCGTCGAGCGGTCCTGGCCCCACCGCGGGCGCACGTCCCCGGGCAGCACCAGGTCGACGTCGGCGCC
>JAGQUE010000670.1 GCA_020438665.1 Nocardioidaceae bacterium
CCAGCGCCCGCCATTCCCGGATGCTCAACCGCCCCGACTTGATGTGAGCGCTGGCTGTGTCACCGGCGACTCCGAGGCAGTAGTCGTACCAAGGGCAGTAGTCGCACTCATCGGTGAAGATCGGCTGCACCACCGGATCTGGGTCATCGGCCGCCCCTGTACGGCTCGCTGCGACGGTGGCGATCTCGTGGCGGATGCCGAACTCGAAGTCGTACCGCTCGAGCGCCGTGCGCTTGGCTTTGCCCTGCCGGCGGGAGAACGTCGCGAAGAGGGGGGTGTCCAGGTCGTACCAGACGAGGACATGCCCGCTCGGGTCCAAGTCGGGAAAGTCGTCACTGCCGATGATGAACCCGCGAGCCGGGGTCTCGGCGGGTGCCCGGCCGCACGCCTCGAGCATCCGCCAGTAGTGCGCCAGCTGGAGGTAGTCGTCGATGCGCTCGGCGGCCAGGGGAGCGAGGCCGGTTGCCTCGCGCACCGAGAACGGGTCGGCCAGCGTCGAGTACCGCAGCGTGCCCGTCTTCCTGGCGTGTGCAGTCTTGTGCGCCTTGACGTCGCCAGGCACGTACGACGTGGCCTCGGCGCCGCAGCGCAGCAGTATGTCTGGGCGGCCTGTCCTGCCGGAAACGGTGTCGTCGGGGAGCCAGCCGCCCAGGATCAGCTCGACGCCCTCGTCGATCGCCGCCAGAGTCGCGTCGATGGCCGCCTGCTTGCCCTTGACAGCGGAAAGGTCTCGCCATCGGTCAGCGGACAGCGTCGTCCTCAGTTGGTCGAAGATCGCCGCTTCGAACGCGCGGCCGTCGTCGAATCTCTTCTGGAGATCCTCGGGCGGCTGCCAGGTGGCCCTCTCAAGCGTCGGGTCGTGTTCGTTGTGAACACGGCGCTGGCAGCGCTTGGCGTCGTAGCCGGTGAGAATGACGCCCTTGGTCGTCCCCATCGTTCAAGGTCGCCCGTTGCTCGTGTCAGTTCGCGCCAGCGCCTCGATCGAGGAGATCGTGCGGCGCAACGCATCTCCGAGGGGGCCGGGCACTTTCGCGTGCAGCGCGGTGAGGAGCGAGCCGTAGTACCAGAGATGGTCGGCGGGGTCGGTCACCGTGAACCGTTGCCACAGAGCCGGGCCGACTGTTCGGAGGTCGGCCTCGATCGCACGAGCGTTGTGCAGCTTGTCGCAAGCTGAGACCAGCGCTACCCGCTCGTCCACCTCGCCCAGATGGGCGAGGTACTGCTGCTTACGTTCCCGCCAGGGGGCCTTAGTCTCACCGGCGTCGGTGTCAGCGAGGCTGTCGGAGAGCCCTTCGACCAGGCGGGCCACTTCGGGTCCGAACCGTTCGGCGATGTCGGCGATCCGGGCGGCACCGCCGTGGTCCTCGGCAACGTCGTGCAGGAGGGCTGCGGCCACCTGCTGGTCATCACCGCCATGTTCCATCACGAGCGCGGCGACGGACCAGAGGTGGGACAGGTACGGGATGGCGGTGGCTTTGCGCAGGTCTTGGCGGTGTGCCTCCGCGGCGTAAGTAGCCGCGCCCATCACGAGGTCGAAGTCCTGCCATGGCGCCTCGCTGCTCCGAACCGCGCTTAGCCGCGGCGGAGCGGCTGCCTCAGCCGCCGCCGGACGGGCCTCCTCACGCGCGGTCGTCTCTTGGCGCTGCGCACCCGCGTGCATGGCAGCTGACAACTCGTGCCGCGAACCGTCGGGGAGCAGGAGGTGCCCCTCCTCCGACCCCCAATCCATGTAGGCGACCCAAGCGGTGCGCGATTCGCCGTAGCCGAGGAAGTTCGTGGCTTCCCCGACGCCGTACACCTGGGTCCGGGTGAAGTCGCTAACGTAGGTCCGGTTGTTCGAGCGCACCTCCAGCCGCCATCCATTGCAGTCCAGGCCGGGGGTTTCGACGATCAGGTGCCGGTCGCCGTCGACGTCGCTCTTCCTGAAGTAGCGGAATGCGGCGAGCTTGTCCCGCTCGGCCTTCCAGAAGGCCCGCACCAGGTCAGCGCGCTCCCCGGTGCCCTTCTCCGGGCCGTACTCGACCTCACGCGGGTCGACGTCGGTGAAACCGAGCAGCCACCGGTCCTCGTCTTCCTCGTGCTCCTGGCTCGATCCGTCGGGAAGCGTCTCGGTGATGACGAGCCGAGTCCCGACATTCCATTCCCACGAGGCTGGTCGATCGATGACAGTCGACGGTTCGGCAGCCGCTGCGTCGCATTCGCGGCAGCCGTCGTCGAGGTCCTCTCCGTGCATCGGGCATGAAGGGGTTTCGACGTACCAGGATCCCGGGTCGGAGAGCGAACCTTCCGGCGGCCAGTCCATCTCGTAGCGCTGGCCTGGGTCGAGGTACTTTCCGAAGCGTTCGTTGTACGCACGCAGGGCGAGATCGCGCAGTCGCTCGGTCCAGGGCAGTGCGGGCGGGAGCGCGTAATCTTCCGGCGGTGCCGGCAGGTCCCAGGTGTCCTCGGTGCGCTGCCAAGGCTCCGGAACGCCCACGGCGGTGGCCGACGCCCACGTCCGGATGGGTCGCAGTTCGCTCAGCGCCGTTTTGAGTGCGTCTTCCACACTCGTAGCGTCGCATGAGGGTCCGACTTTGCGCGCCCGTTCACCTGACGACGCCCTGGGGTGGTCAGGTGACGCGGTCCTCCGTCGGAGCGGGGAGTCGCAGCCCGTCGACGGCATCGCGCTTTGTGTCCAGTGCGCGTCGGTCGTATCTGCTGGTGGTGCGTGGATCGGCGTGTCCAGCGATCGCCTGTG
>JAGQUE010000077.1:0-4946 GCA_020438665.1 Nocardioidaceae bacterium
GGTGATGGGCGGCGAGCAGGCGGCATCGGTCCTCGCCACCGTCCGGCGCGACGGCCTCGAGGCGTCCGGCCAGGAGTGGAGCACCGCGGCCGAGGAGGAGTTCAAGCGGCCCATCCGCGAGCAGTACGAGCACCAGGGCTCGCCCTACTACTCCACCGCCCGGCTCTGGGACGACGGCATCATCGACCCGGCCGACACCCGTCGCGTCCTCGGCATGGGGCTCGCCGTCGCCGCCCGCACCCCGATCCCGGCGCCCTCCTATGGCGTCTTCCGGATGTGAGGCGGCGATGACCCACACCCTTCTGGTCGCCAACCGCGGCGAGATCGCCTGCCGCATCCTGCGCACCGTCGGCGGCACCGAGGGCTGGCGCACGGTCGCCATCCACACTCCCGACGAGGCCGGCGCCCGCCATGTCCAGATGGCCGACGAGGCGCGCGAGGTGGCGAGCTATCTCGACATCGACGCGATCGTGGCGGCCGCGCTCGACGCTGGGGCCACCCTCGTCCACCCCGGCTATGGCTTCCTCTCCGAACGCGCCGCCTTCGCCCGCGCCGTCGCCGCGGCCGGTCTCACCCTGGTCGGCCCTGGCGCCGAGGTCATGGACCTCATGGGTGACAAGGCCGCCGCCCGCCACGTGGCCGAGCAGGCAGGAGTGCCGGTCGTGCCGGCGTACGACACCGGGGCCGACCCGTCCTCCTTCGACTATCCCGTGCTTGTCAAGGCCGCTGCCGGCGGCGGCGGCAAGGGCATGCGCATCGTGCGGTCGGCCGGTGACCTGCCGGAGGCCATGGCGGCGGCCGCCCGCGAGGCGGCCGCCGCGTTCGGCGACGACCGGCTGCTGATCGAGAGGTACGTCGAGCGCGGCCGCCACATCGAGGTCCAGGTCTTCGGCGACAGCCACGGCAACGTCGTCCACCTCGGTGAGCGCGACTGCTCGGTGCAGCGGCGCCACCAGAAGGTGGTCGAGGAGGCGCCCGCGCCGACGATCAGTGCCGAGCAGCGCAGGGCCGTCACCGACGCCGCGGTCGCGCTGGCCCGCCAGGTCGGCTATGTCAACGCCGGGACCGTCGAGTTCCTCGTCGACGAGTCGGCTCCGATGTCGGCCTCTGGGGGGAACCCCTCGGGCGTCGCGTTCCTGGAGATGAACACCCGGCTCCAGGTCGAGCACCCCGTCACCGAGCTCGTCACCGGCCTCGACCTGGTCGACTGGCAGCTGCGGGTGGCGCTGGGCGAGCCGCTGCCGCTGACCCAGGACCAGATCACCACCACCGGACACGCGATCGAGGCTCGCATCTATGCCGAGGACCCCTATGCCGGGTTCCTGCCGCAGGCCGGCACGGCGACGTACGTCGAGTGGCCCGGCGGGCAGAGCGTGCGCTTCGCCGACGACGTCGACCACGACGACCAGGCGCCCGTTCGCGTCGACCACGCATTGGCGTCCGGCCAGGAGGTCTCCTCGCGCTATGACCCCATGCTGGCGAAGGTCATCGTCCACGGACCCGATCGCGACGACGCCCGGCGGCTGCTGGTCGGCGCCCTCGACGAGACCGTGATCGCCGGGCTCACCACCAACACCGGGTTCGTCCGCGAGCTCGTGGCCTCCGACGCGTTCGCGGACGCCGCCGTCGACACCGCGTGGCTCGACCGCGGCGAGGCTGCCGACCTGCTGGACGGCGACCCCCACCGACTCGGCCGGGCCGTCGCCGCCGTCGTCGAGGCGAGCGCCGCCCGCAAGGCCGGGAGTGGTGGCCCCTTCGCGGCCGACGGGTGGCGGCTCGGTGCCGACGTGGCCGACCTGCTCGTCCACCTCGACCGAGTGGTGCCGGTGACCGGCGACCCGGCCAATGGGGCCGTCGTCGACGGGCTGCGCCTCCGGGTGCTGCCGCGCACCGGCTGGTTCGCCCACGCCCCCGCCGAGCTCGACCGACGAGGTGACGTGGGCGTCGAGCTCGGCGGGCAGCCGCTGGCCGCTCGCCTCTGGGCGCGGCGCGGTGGCATCGAGGTGGTCGTCCGGGGCCAGCGGAGCTTCTTCGAGCATGAGGACGCCTTCGCTGACCACGGGGCGCTGACCGGAGATGGGACCGTGCTCGCTCCCATGCCTGGGACCGTGCTCGCCGTCAACGTGACCGCGGGTGACCTCGTCGAGGCCGGCCAGGTGCTGGGCATGATGGAGGCGATGAAGATGGAGCTCAGCCTCACGGCGCCCTCCGACGGGGTGGTCACCGCCGTTGACGCGGCCGCCGGTGCCCAGGTCGGGCTCGGCGACCGCCTCTTCGTGATCACTCCCGAGGTGGACTCCACGTGACCACCGCTCCCCGCGGGACGTCATTCGAGCTGGCCGCCCCCGTGACCGGCCCCGATGACCTCCTCAAACGACGTCATCGAAGGTGGCTGCCATGACGACCGGTTCCCATGACGTTGCGGCGTTCCCGGAGGCGGGCTTCCCCGACCGGGTGACGATCTATGAGGTCGGCCCCCGCGACGGGCTCCAGAACGAGGCCGAGCCGGTGCCGACCGAGGTCAAGGTCGAGCTCGTGCGCCGGCTGCTGGACGCCGGGCTCCCGGTCGTCGAGGCCACCAGCTTCGTCCACCCGCGCTGGGTGCCGCAGCTCGCGGACGCGGCCGAGCTGCTGACGGCGCTGGGCCGGACCGACCTGCCGGTGCTGGTGCCCAACGAGCGCGGCCTCGACCGGGCCCTGGAGCTGGGCTGCCGCCACATCGCCATCTTCGGCAGCGCGACCGAGACCTTCGCGCAGCGCAACCTCAACCGCAGCCTCGACGAGCAGTTCGCCATGTTCGACCCGGTCGTGGCGCGCGCCCGCGACGCCGGCCTCGACGTCCGCGCCTATGTGTCCATGTGCTTCGGCGACCCGTGGGAGGGCGCGGTCCCGGTGGACCAGGTCGTCGACGTGGGCACGCGGCTCCTCGACCTCGGCGCCTCACAGCTGAGCATCGGCGACACCATCGGCGTCGGCACGACCGGCCACGTCCGGGCGCTGATCAGCGCCTTCGGTGCGGCCGGGGTCCCGGCCGGCAGCCTGGCCATGCACTTCCACGACACCTACGGCCAGGCCCTCGCCAACGCCCACGCGGCCCTGGGCGAAGGGATCACCACGTTCGACGCCAGCGCCGGCGGTCTGGGGGGCTGTCCCTATGCGCGGAGCGCCACCGGCAACCTCGCCACCGAGGACCTGGTCTGGATGCTCCACGGACTCGGCATCGAGACCGGTGTGGACCTCCAGCGGCTGGTCGACACCAGCGTCTGGCTGGCCGGGCACCTGGGACGGCCGAGCCCGTCGGCCGTCGTACGCGCCCTCGGTTCGTCGGGCTGACCCGGCACCCTGGGGGCCGCCGCCACCCGTGCGGCAGAATCGCCCCATGAGCCGGGTCGTCTATCTGCACATCGGTGCCCCCAAGACCGGCACGACCTATCTCCAGGACCGGCTCACCATCAACGCCGAGCGGCTGGCCGAGCACAACGTGCTCGTGCCGAGCGGGTCGCGCTTCGTCGCGCCGGACACCTATCAGTTCCGTGCCGCGCTCGACCTGCTCGGCCAGGACTGGGGCGGGCCCTCGGGCCACGCCGAGGGCCACTGGGACGGCCTGATCAAGCGCGTCCGGAGAGCACGCGGCAACGTCATCATCAGCCACGAGATCCTCGCCCCCGCGTCGTCGGACAAGATCGCCAAGGCGATGAACGACCTCGAGGGCTCCGAGATCCACATCGTCTATTCCGCCCGCGACCTGGCCCGCCAGCTGCCCGCGGCCTGGCAGGAGAGCATCAAGCAGGGCCGGACCTGGACGTTCCGTCAGTTCCTGAAGCGCTTCCACGCCGGGAAGCCCTGGGTCTATCGCGCCTTCGACCTGCCCCAGGTGCTCAACCGGTGGGGCGCCAACCTGCCGCCCGAGAACGTCCACGTCGTCACCGTGCCGCAGCCGACCCATGGCCGCCGCCGGGGCGAGGAGCTGTGGCTGCGGTTCTGCCGGGCCTTCGACATCGAGCCCGGGTGGGCGCCCCTCGACAGCGAGCGGGCCAACCGCTCGCTCGGCATCGCCGAGACCGAGCTGGTCCGCCAGCTCAACCGCCGTCTCGAGCGGCGGGCGACCAAGGACTTCGCAGTCAACGAGCTGGTGCTCGACCTGCTGGCCCGGTCCGAGCTGGCGTCGCGGGCCTCCGATCCGGTGCGGCTCCCGCACCAGCACTACGACTGGGCCGAGCAGCAGGCCGACCTGTGGGTGGACTGGCTGGAGGGCAGCGGGGTCGACCTGATCGGCGACGTAGCCGACCTGCGGCCGGTGCGTCCGGCCGAGGACGACGTCTGGAAGAACCCCGACCGGGCCCGCAGCAAGCCGGTCCTCGAGGCCGCGCTCGACGGGCTCGAGGCGATGACGCGCGAGGCCGCGCGACGTCCCGACCCTGACCGCCAGCTCGTCAACGTCGTGCGCGACCGCGCCGACCGGCTGCGCAAGCGCTGAGCCTGGATCTCCGATCGACCCGGTCAGACCCGCCGACGCGGCAGCAGCTCGCGGTCGGCGTAGCGCCCGACCTTCCAGGTCGCATAGCCGTCGGCGCCCATGCCGACCAGCCCGCCGACGAGAGGCACCCGGCGGCCGACGGAGATCGCCAGCCGCTTGCCGGCCACGCGGGAGATGAGGTCGGAGGCGACCTCGGCGGACACGACCTGGTCGAGCCCGGGGTCGTGGGCGGGTGCGGTCGCCAGGGCCATCGGTGGCGCGGGCAGTCGGAGCGCGGTGACGAGCTCGTCGATCCGCTCCTCGCCGAGGATGCACGCCAGCACGGCGTTCTTGACCCTCGGGTCGGTGAGGTCATAGCCGCGCAGGTGGGCGATGCCGGCGATCATCCGGCTCTGCACCATCGCCAGGCCCGTCACGTTGGCGGGGATCGTGACAGGCGCGGTCACGAGGCCGCCGACGTTGGTCACCA